>NZ_JBNNLZ010000013.1:0-10503 GCF_050272295.1 Lysinibacillus sp. NPDC048646 | reverse complement strand
CACATAAAACACCCCGTTGCTGTCGCTTTGCTTTCGCACATAAAATACCTGTTGCTGTCGCTTTGCTTTCGCACATAAAATACCTGTTGCTGTCGCTTCGCTTTCGCACATAAAATACCTGTTGCTGTCGCTTCGCTTTCGCACATAAAACACTGTTGCCCTAATGTGGTTAGAGCCTTGCCCGCGGAAAGTAAAGCGGATTTTTACTATCTAGGAAACGATTATTATTATTTGCAGGACTTTTAGGACAGCTGTACGTGTAATTGTACATAGAAAAAGCCGTCTCAAAGACATTGAGACGGCTCCCTATGCTATATTATATCCTCAAAATATTGTACAGTTTTCATTGGTTCACCAATTTCGCGCAATGCCCATGTGTCCTCTAAATAGATATCTGCGAGCTTTTCATATTTGCCACCAAATCTTACAGCCCACTCTACCGCTACGACACTCTCATAGACATGAGCCATTTTCTGTGCAATCTTCTTAGCCTCAAATGTTTTAGTTTCCTCATCTAGATGGCTGAAAGTTTGCAAGATAACTGCTAATTTTTCTAGTTGCTTACCTACTATTTTTAACAATGGACTAGCAGATAACTTAGTCAATCGCTCCTGCATGACTTGAACAAACAATTCATGTGCATGAAACTTATCCACTAAGCGAATAAGTTCTAGTGCTAAAATATTGGCTGTGCCTTCCCAAACCGTGAGTACTTGTGCATCTCTCAGTAGACGCGGTGTTACAAAATCTTCAATATAGCCATTTCCTCCATGCAATTCAATCGTTTCACTTGCATAATGCACAGCTTGCTCAGCCGTTTCTTTTTTCATAATTGCAATATTCAATCGATTCATAATGATGTCCTGCTCATTGCCTTGACCACTCGTTACCTTATCGTACAATTGGATGAGATCAAAGACAGTTGCAACCTCTACATGTAACTTCGCCGCAAATTTCCCTAATGTATCCTGGATCATTGGATACTGTGTTAAAGGTTGCCCGAATGCATGGCGATTTGTTACATAATGCTTCGCCTCTAAATAACCACGGCGCATAATGCCGATTGAGGCAACGGCATTGCAAATTCTGGACAAATTAAGCGCCTCCAACATATAGTAAATTCCTTTATTTGGCTCACCAACGACATATGCAAGCGCCCCATCGAACTCGACTTCACCTGATGGTACTGCCTTGACACCTAACTTATCCTTCAAACGTCGAATTCGTAGATTATTGATGGTGCCATCCTCTTGACGCCATGGAACGGCAAATAGCGTTAAGCCTTTTGATCCTTTTGGGGCATCCTCCAAACGTGCTAATACCATTGCAACGCCACACATTCCTGCATTCGATGCAAAATATTTCTCACCGTATAATCGATAGTGACTTCCATCCTCTACTGCATTGACAACGTTTGCGCCAACATCAGAGCCCCCCTGTCTCTCAGTTAAAAATGTTGCTCCTTCAAAAAGCGTCGTATCCCCCGTAGCACAAACATGTGGTAAAAAACGCTCTTTCACTTCATCACTCGCATAATGGTCGAGCAAATACGCCGTTGCCATTGTTAAAGTTACAGGACAATAGAAACCAGGCTCTGCATGAGACAGCAAATAGCCTTGCGCAAAGCTATACACATAATTGCCTTTCCTGCCTAGCTGTGGAATCTCCTTATGCACATAACCAACTATACCTGTGTTATACGTTTCTTCGATTGTTCTTTTATAGCCGTCATTGACCCATATTTCCGATACTTCTTCACCATAAGCATTGTACCTTTGGAGTCTAGGTTCACCTGTTTTGTCAGTATACTTTGCTCTAACATCAATCTCACCAGCACAAAGCTCACCAAAATCCGTAAGTTCACGCATTGCAAACCCTTGGAACTCTTCGTCTAGCATCATCTCTAATACTTTTTGTAATGTATCATTTTCTGTAAAAAAATTGGAAGTTTTAGACTCCTCTTGTTGTAAAACCTTCATCATTATCTCACCTCTTGTCCCCTCAAAGATTGCTTCAATATTTTTCCTGATGCATTTCGTGGAAGTGCTTCCACACGTTCGAAAATACGTGGAATTTTATATTTTGCTAGATGTTCTTCTAAATAGGCATTCAGTGTCTCCACGTTAATTTCTGTCTTTGAGGCATAAACCGCTTTTACGGTTTCGCCCCACTGTGGATGCGGTACACCAATAACAGCAACCTCAAAAATACCTTCAAAACCTACTAAACAATCTTCAATTTCTTTCGGATAGATATTCACGCCACCCGATATTATTACGTCCTTTTTACGATCAACTATCCATATATAGCCATCCTCGTCGAAGCAAGCTAAATCTCCTGTTTTCAGCCAGCCATCTATAAATGCTGCCTGTGTGGCCACCTCATCCTTGTAATAGCCCATCATATTCCCTTCTCCAAATATCACAATTTCGCCTACTTCCCCAATTGCTACATCCTCGCCGTTGTCGTTGATAATGCGCATTTCAGTACCGAGTGGCGCACGCTGACCAATACTCCCTGCCTTCAACACATGTTCTTTTCCGAACAATAAAGAGCCGCTTGGCCCAGCCTCTGTTAAGCCATACACACAAGTTAAATTATCTGTTTGAAATGCTTTTTCTATGAAACTAACTTCATATTGGGATAACGGGGCACCCCCATAAACCCACCACCTCATAGAAGATAAATCGGCTGTTTGCAATCTCGGTGATTGAGCTGTTAATAAATAAGCTACAGGCGCCCCAAAGAAATGTGTCGCTTTTTCTTGCTCAATCGCATCGATAAATAAGTCTGGCGTAAAAATTGGTGTCAGTATATTTGTTGAACCTACAAGGACACCCGCCATTAAAAATAAATGCAGTGGCGCTGAATGTGTTAATGGCATCATCAGTAGTATGCGACTTTCCGGCTTTACTTCCATTTCAACAGCAATCATTTGAGCCACTGTTAAAATATTTCGATAGCTAAAAAGCACTCCTTTAGGCTTACCTGTAGTACCGGAAGTATATAAAATCGTAGATGCATCATCTTCGTTGAGCTGGCAATCAATTGTATGAGTACTTGCATTTTGGATAAGCACTTCATAGTTCAACCAGCCATCCATTACTTGACCTGTTTTAATTTTGACGGGTATCAATGTCATATTTTCGACGGATGTAAATATTGCTTCATGGGCAATTATCGCCTTTACCTCCGCATGTTGTGCGACATATTCGACCTCTGGCAAGGTAAATTTCGCATTGACAGGTACAACAATTGCCCCAATACGTTGAATGGCGAAATAACTCACGACAAACTCCACTACATTCGGCATAAAGACTATTACCTTATCGCTTTGTCTGACGCCTTGTTTCAATAATGCATGACCAAGTCGTGTCACTTGCTCGTCTAAATCACGATATGTCACTCTTCGTCCGTGACAAATAACCGCTTCATCTTTTGCATACTTTCGGGCATTTCGTGCTAACAAATTTGAACTATTCATCGTGCATCTCTCCCTTTAAAGTAGTTAATTTTTCATTAAACATGCCATGCAATTGTTGCAATTCACTTTTCATTTGTAAAAGCTCAGCTATTTTGTCATCAATCTCTTGCATTTTTTGTTCCCCATACGCGACTGTTCGTTGTAATTGCTGAATACCTGTCCGGTCAAAGTCAAAAAGCAACACCATCTCCTTTATTTCATCCAATGAAAAGCCAAATCGTTTGCCCCGAAAAATGAGCTTTAATTTGGCCATTTCCTTTTTTGAAAAGGTTCGCTGATGGGTATTGGAACGACCCGGATTAAGCAAACCGAGTTCTTCATAATAACGAATTGTCCGTGTTGAAACATGAAATTCTTTTGCCACCTCTTGTATCGTTTTCAAATCCAATCCCCCTCACAATTACCATCAGTATATCATTGACGTTAACGTTAACTTCAACGAAATATTTGCGATAATTAGAAAAAACATTACACAGCGCAGATTATTATCACACTTACCCGATGCGATATCAGTCGTGTGGCTAAGCTATCCGCCACTTTGAACGTTCTATCCGCCACTTTGAACGTTCTATCCATCACTTTCTCTGTTCTATCCATCATTTCCTCTGTTCTATCCATCGTTTAAATGCAAAAAGCCCCCGACACATTATTGTGCCGAGGGCTAAAAGTTAAAGTTACATTTTTTCTGGTGCAGATACACCAATTAAACGTAAAGCATTTGCAATTGTCGTACGCACAGCTGTAATAAGCGCTAAACGAGCTTCTGTCAGCTCTTTATTTGAAGCATCTAGTACTTTTTCAGCATTATAGAAGCTGTGGAATGCTGCTGCTGTTTCTTGAATAAAGTTTGCGATGCGGTGTGGGGTACGGTGCTTAGCAGCATCTGCCACCACTTTCGGGAAATCGCCCACTTTTTTCAATAAATCAATTTCTTTTTCTGCAGTTAACAAGTTTAGATTGTTAGTTGAAGTAGCAAAGCCTTGTTCGCTTGCTGAACGTAAAATTGAAGAAATACGTGCATGTGCATATTGCGCATAGTACACTGGATTTTCGTTAGATTGTGATACGGCAAGGTCAAGGTCAAAGTCCATATGAGAATCGCCTGCTGTCTTCACGAAGAAGTAACGCACTGCATCCAAACCGACTTCTTCAACAAGCTCACGCATTGTAACTGCATTACCTGTACGTTTTGACATTTTAAATTTCTCACCGTTTTTATAAAGTTGAACCATTTGAATAATTTCTACTTCAAGTGTATCGCGATCATAGCCTAGAGCTTGGATGGCCGCTTTCATACGTGGAATATATCCGTGATGGTCTGCACCCCAAATGTTAATGAGTTTATCGAAGCCACGCACAATCTTATCTTCGTGATATGCGATATCAGGTGTCAGATATGTGAAAGAACCATCGTTTTTAATCAATACTCGATCTTTGTCGTCACCAAACGTTGTCGAACGGAACCAAGTCGCACCATCTTCTTCAAACACATGGCCATTCGCTTTTAATTTATCTAATGCTACTTCAATTTTGCCGTTTTCATATAATGAAGTTTCAGAATACCATACGTTAAAGTTAACGCGGAAGTTTGCAAGGTCCGTTTTTAATTTATCTAACTCTAATGTTAAACCGTGTTGACGGAAGAAAGCAAAACGTTCTTCATCCGGATTCGATAAAATCGAGTCACCGTGCTCCTTCGCCAGTTTACCAGCAATTCCAATGATATCCTGACCGTGGTAGCCATCCTCTGGCATATCAGCATCCATACCTAAAGCTTGTTTGTAACGAGCCTCTAATGAGTAAGCTAAGTTATTAATTTGATTACCCGCATCATTAATGTAGTATTCACGAGATACCGCATAGCCTGCCATATCTAATACATTACATAAAGAATCACCTACAGATGCTCCACGTGCATGACCTAAGTGAAGATCCCCAGTCGGATTTGCTGATACAAATTCTACTTGAACTTTCTCGCCTGCACCAGCTTTTGAACGACCATAGTCAGACCCTTGCTCAAGAACCGCTGTTACGACACCAGCCAAGAAATCTTTACGAACAGTAATATTCATAAAACCAGGACCTGCAATTTCGATCTTCTCAATATCTGTCCCTGCTATTTCAAGGCTTTCCAAAATTGCCTCTGCAATTGCACGAGGTGGTTTTTTTGCTAATTTTGTTAATTGCATCGCGATATTCGTTGCATAGTCACCATTTGCCTTATCCTTTGGTGTTTCTAGGTGAATATTTAATTCTGTGCCAGCTTCGACTAAGCCTGCTTTTTCAACAGCCTGTGCAATCGCCGCTTTAATGGCATGTTGTACTTGTTCTACTGCGTTCATCATTGTACCTCCGTAAATGTAATGTCTAATGTATAATTGCCGACGGATTGCCCACCCATTAGTAAATCGTACTGCACATAAAAATCTCCGCTTACTGCCTGTCTTGTAAACGCCATGTTTTTCGTTCTAGTCACGAGTGGCATCGAACCAAATTCACTTTCATAATGTCCAATCTGTTGTTCAACAGTATTGAGTGGTAAGCGCATTTTTACTGCTCCTGCACGCATAATGAGTGCCTGTTCCTTACCTAGCTTCATCGTCGTGCGGATTGTTTTATCTTCCTGCACTTCTTCATATTTCAAATACAGACTTTCTGCTTTTTCAAATAAATGCCCGTTCAACCACATTTCATACGTTTCGGACTCACCATCAATCGGACGAATCGTAGATATGAGCTTTATGTTCACCTGCGATTTTGCTTCGTTCACCATCATGGACGCTCCCTTATATTCTTTTTACTATAACCTTTTTATTATATATTAGGAACGACGCAAAATACAACACGTAAGTGCTGTGAAGTCTGTTAAATCAGCATTCGTGATATTATTTATTGTTGTAACTTCTATGCAAGTTACAGCATATAAAAGCATGGTTTTGGGGCTGATTGGGGCTAAAACTGGGGCGGTTAGTGTGTAAGGCTAGATAAGTGTAAAGTGGATCTAATAAAATACGGCGAGCGTGTGTACAGGAATATGTAAGTAAATTAAATCAAAAAAGCCTGAGTAAAATTTTTACTCAAGGCATGGTTAGGATATTCTAAATTTCAATGACTATATATTGAATAACTTTATTCATATGATGTTAAAACTGCAATTAGTTGTTCAAAATATGTAAAAGGGGTAGCGTTAACTAAATATGATACTACCGAATGGTTTGAAAAATCAGGATTTTCACGAACCAGATCATATCCACTTGGTGGTGGCATAGGAGTAGATTGATAAACATTTTGCTTACTTAAGATACTTGCATCTTTTGCAGTAAGATAATCATCATAAAGACGATCAGCATTTTGTCTATACCATATCTCTTTTTTTTCATATCTATTGATACCAAGTACATCTGAGTTTAACTTATCTTGATCTGAAAAAGGCGTATTATATTGTTGGCGACCATACATACACAACCAAACTTCAAAACTTCGTCCAGATAGTATAATTTTTGCATCCCTATATTTTCGATTTAATGCACTTATTTGAGTAATAACAACTCCTACATTCTCCCTATTAGGCTTAATATCGGTATCTAACACAATAAAAAACAAGTCATTTTTAAAGATTGAATTTTTTTTACTTTTCGCTTTAATCGCCTTTTCAAAGTCCTCTTCATTATCTTCGGCATAAGGGACAATTTTAGCTTTAGTAATTTTTCTTTGGAAACTATATTTTATATAAAAATGTTCGCAAAGATCTATTTTCCTTCCTCTATTCGAGGCTTCAGGAAAATAAATATGAATTTGAGGTTTTAAATTTTTACTCATTTAATCAAACACCTCCGGAACTGCCCCTATTCTCCCTGATAAATACAGGTTAACCCAATTATGGTTATTATAAGAAACATTCCCAAAATCCTTCAAAGAGAATATATAACTACTCTGACTATCTCTATCTTTTTCTACAAAATATATTTGTTCTTTAGAAAAGAAATCTTTGTTAAGTAATAAAGGATTATGAGTAATAAGTAAGAATTGGGTTTTATTAGGTATATTCGGATATATAAAACTGTTAATAATACCTTCTTGTATAAATATGTGATAACGACTGTCAAATTCATCTGATATATATATCTTTTCCATTAAAATACTTTCGAAAATCCTTAGCGAATGTGTTAAAAATTTTCTTGTACCTGCCGATTCATCTGATATTGGCAAATCATAACTTTTTTTATCTACATTGTGAATAGTATTTACTTTATATTTCTTTACTTTACTTACATTTTTAATGAATCTTTCACGTTCTGGATTATTCATTTTTTCTATTACGACATTAAACGATTCTAAAAACTCATCAGTAATATCTTGGATATCAAAATCAGATAATGCAAAATCATATTTATACAAATTCTCTAAAATATACTCTTTAAACTTTGGATTACGCTCAATCTCTTCGACAAATTCGTCCATGTTGTTTGAATCATTACTAAGAATTAAATCTTTATATATAGATTTTCCACACACCTCAACTATTTTAAAAGGTAAAGTGTTTATTTCATTCTTAAAAAACGTTTCATTAATATCAAAATTCAATAAAGATAAAACCAATTTATATTTTATATTTTCTTGTTTTATTTTATTAATTATTTCACTTATTTCTGGTGAATTATCTATAATAGAATCCCTAGTTCTTTCAAAAACCGTAATTTCATTAGACAGTGTTGTTTTTTTAACTACTTGGTAAGATAATTTTTCATTTTCGATAAATAAGTTCTTCTGATTAATCGAAAACTGATAAATAATTTTATAATAATCCGCTTCAATTTTCTTCATAAATTCAACTGCAAGAATAATGGGTTTAGCATTATCTTCTATAAACCTAAATTCTTTTGGTCTTAATATAAAATCATCTATTTTGTCAAATCTTACACTATCTATAAAATATGCTTTCATCTGACTAAAAGCTGAAATAATGTTTGATTTTCCCGCTGCATTAGCACCTAATATAACTGCCCCATTTAATACAGCCCTTTTTTTCTTATTGTCTTTATACTCAAATATAGTGTTATTTTTAAAAATGTTAGCATTATTGTATTCATGCTCAAAGGATATTTCTTGTTTATCATAGAAAGACTTAAAATTTTCAAAACTAAACTTCAATAACATTTTGATGCACCTCCATATTAAATTTATCACAAAAAGTTGATTTTAGATAGAAACACTACTTTGAATCAACACTTTAAGTGTATGTGAATTTCGAAAAAATATTCATAAAATTAAATTTTTAAAGAACCTACACTGAACAAGACTAAAGTGTTTTATAGTTACCAAAGGGCTTGAATCAATAGGCTGTAGCGTCTGCAAACACTGTGGCTTTTTTTTTTGCTTCAAAACTGCCACAATCACCTTTTCCACATGCATAATAAACGCTTTGCCTCTTTTAGCTGCTAATCACTCAATCGCTCGTTGTTGTATATTTAGGTTCTGTTTCACTGTATAAACACATAATCATTAATTTCTACCAATTCACATCACTCTCCTTCGTCTTCTTGTCTACAATCATACGTTTTATGTAATTCTTACTGTAGACAAGTAAATAGACAGATTTAAATGATTTCAAACTAAAAAAACCTTGAAACAGAACACAATAAAAAAACATCTATAAAACGATGGATTTATGGACACGAAGAAAAATAAATCCAAAATTACTGGTAGGGTGTGCTCAAACGATAATGTTTTGACTCCAAGTAATGACATCTTGTAAACCCATTCCTGCAGCATAGTTTTTATTAAGTCAAAACTTTTAAGTTTTGACACCATTCAAATAAAAAAGACCACCTCATATGAGATGGATACCTCTTTCTTGTTATTTAATTAAAGCATCTCGTTGAATAAGGATTAGGACACGATATCTTTCAATTCAAAAAGCCTAACTGAATTAATCAGTAGGCTTAATTTTTTTCCATACATACCATGGTAATTTATAATCCATTTCATTACTTTGTTTACTATTTTTATCTGTTACTATCCAATTACCATCTTTCTTTTGTACTTTATAAATTACATTTGTGCCATCAGACTTTTTAAAGAGCATATAGCCTGTGTTGCCTTTTATAAAGGTTACAGGGTCAATAACATTTTTGTAGGGTATCTTTCTCTCAGGAAACAAAATGTTGGTTACTATTTCTTCTGCAATATTAAAAAGAGATTTAAATTCTTTATTTATTTCTGTTTGGTATTGTAATTGATTGTATGTGTAACAAGAGTAAGACTCTAAATTCAAATTAAAAGACTGTTTTATATCTGAAAGTGTTGCTTTATAAAATTCATTTATATCCTTTTCTAATTTCTCTCCCTCATGTTTAAAGCTAATGGTTTTAACCCCAAATGGACTTATATTAAAAGTCATTGTTTCCTTCCCATAAGGAGGGTTATGTGCATGTACAAATGTTGTGACTTGGACTTCTGCATTAAAATCAAAACTTCCCTCATGCTTTCTTGTAAGACTCAGAATTTTAGCATCCTCAAATTGCTTGGGATAGCCATAATAATTAATAATTTCTTTCTCTATGGAGGGGAATAGTGTTGTAATCAAAGTATCATAAATAAGTTTATAATCAGGTTGCTCATTTTGGGAATCAAGATTTCCTAAAATTAATGTTAACAAAGCATCTTTGTATAAGTCCTCATTCGGGGGTTTTTCCGCAACCACTTGATGGTTATTAATATGGATACTAAGAAGAAAAAAAGATAATATTATCAGGATTTTCTTCATCGAATACTCCTTTAATATAGATTTAATTAATGAGTATTTTTCCCTGAAATTTTTAAATTATTCTTAATACAGATAGGTAAGCCTTTGAAGTTATCGCTGGCTTTTCCCCCTGTTCACACCGTACGTGCGACTTTCACCGCATACGGCGTTCCAACTATTCCAATTTATTCTTTCTATGTTTTAAGCAGCCGAGTGAAGATTTTCCAAAGTTAGATTATTTCATTGTTACATTTCAGTCGTAAGTTATTTACTT
>NZ_JBNNLZ010000012.1:0-129607 GCF_050272295.1 Lysinibacillus sp. NPDC048646 | reverse complement strand
ATTACATGCCTTGGTCGAATAATATCCAAGCCACATGTTCAAAATAGCCAGTTATCTGAAAAAAACTCAGATAGCTGGCCATTCGTCGTGCGTACCGAGAAGGTGCGCTTATTTTTGTATTTCGGGCTTACCGAAGAATTTTAGTGTAATAAAATAAGGGAGGTATATATTATGCGAAAATTAAAGAAATCTTCAAAAGATAAGATGTTACGAGGTGTTTGTGGAGGGGTTGCAGATTTTTTCGGTATATCTTCTACAATAATTAGATTAATATTTTTCTTTACAATTCCAACATCTATTATTGTGTATTTAATTTTAGCAGCGACTTTAGAAAAAGATAATAGACTATATTAAAGTGGCCGTTTTCAATCCAGCGAGAGATTTAATCAAACCAATAAAAAGACCACTCCGTGATGGGTGGTCTAGGGTATTAAAACAGGTGACTTTTGGTGACCAAAAAGTGACCAACTGATGATTGAATGTGATTTTTAATGAAAAATTATGATTGATGGTGACACATTTCAATATAATAAATACCGTTAAATCAACACTTTAATAGCTCTTGATTTTCAATTCACAATTCAACGATATGATCGTTGTTGCTTTAGAAGCAGCGATTCAAGACTAAGAGTACCAAGGGTTTATAACTTGGAAGAAATTTCAAATAAACTACACTAAAAATTAATAAGATTTTTTAATCCTCAATGGGTGACTCGACATACGAGAGCCCGTTGAGGATTTTTTCCTATCTCTGACTGTGTCAATAATTGATGTTGGGCGGTTTGTTTTAACGGTTGAGGTTGATTTATTGCAAACAGCAAAACAAAAAATTGATAATGCAACTAAATCATTTTTCACTATTTAACCCCCTTTTTTATGTATATATTTACATTATATGCCTTTAATACAAAGGAAACAGCCTTTTTTCAAAGTGTAACTCATTTAAAAATATCGATGTGTAGAGATGTGCAAGCATAGATTTAGCGTTATTTTTATTGTCAAAATTAAGAGGAAGTACTATATTTTTGTCGAATTGTATGTAGATGGAAAATGAGAGTTTTTATGTATAAAGAAAAGCTTAAACAAAGAATATTAAGTGAACCATCTAAATTTATTTCTTATTTGGAAGAACTTATTAGTGAAAATAGATTTGACGATGGTGAAGCGTTGGAAATATCGATACTTGTCAAAAAAAACGGACCTGAAAGATTATCGGATAAACAATGGTGTGTCTTTTTAGAAAATGGTATATTGCGTGATAATTATGTAGATACATGCGAAAGATGTACTGACCATATTCCTTGGTCATATATGTACAGTGCTATTTTTATAAATAGAGATCATCTTTGTGCTAACTGTAATTATATTGAAAATAAAGAGTGAGTTTTTTGCCTTCCATACTAGTGGAGGGCTTTTTTTTATGCGAAAAGGAAGTTTTGTAATGGAAAAATGGATAGCAGCAGAAGTGGCGTGAATGGCACACTTGTGTCCTATTCTGTGAACGACTTAGGAATAGCTGTAACTGTTTTAATAGGCTTCATAGCTATTGAACATCACAAGAATTATGGGGCGATATCGTAAATCCAAATTTAAACAGCCATGTAGGATTCAACGGCATTGCTCGAAAAAATTATTACATAATATTAGCTGGTTCGGTGTATTTGTTGGAGCTCTTTGTTTCAGGAATTGAATATGCTAGAGATGGGAGCGGTTATTTAGAAAACAAAAACAATTGAACTTAATGGAAAATTTAGTAAATTTTTAGACCCTCCACAGATAATTGTGGAGGGATTTTATTATACAAGAAGGTAGGTGTTAATATGGAAACAAATACGCTTTGGGCATCAGTTATTGGTGGTATTACTGTATGGATTGTATATTTAATTGGCGGTGTGGATGAATTGCTAAGAGCTTTAACAATTTTAATGGCTATCGATTTCACATTAGGTGTAATGGTCGCTTGGTTAATTAAAGACGTAGATTCACGTAAGGCTTTTAAGGGGCTTTTGAAAAAGACAGCAATGATATTAATGGTCGTAGCAGCAGTGCAATTGGACAATGCTACAGACAGTGGCGATTTTATGCGTAATGCTATGATTCTATTTCTAATCGGGATGGAAGGAATCAGCATGATAGAAAACCTTGGACATTTAGGCATTAAGGTACCTCGATTTTTGCAGAACGCATTTACACAATTAAAAAATGATAAAGAAGATAAACCGAAAGATGGTGAAGATAAACCGAAGGATGGTGAAGATAAATGAAAAGCGTAACAACAAATGCCGAGATTTATCCGAACTTTTATCAGCTGGGCAAACAGCATGTCGATTGCTATTCCAAGAGTTCTACAAAGAAGGAATCCGCAACATCTTCATCACTGAAAATGTATCGCAGCCAAGCACGCCAAAATTACTTGTATGCACAAGGTCGAACAAGACCAGGGCCAATTGTCACTTTGACGTTAAATAGCAATCATAAATCACGTTTAGTGTGGGATATTACTGTGGGCCTTCCACAATCTTTATAGGATGTGACTCTATTAAATCGGGTAGGGTTATCGCACGAAAACTAGGCATTATCTGGGGGGGTGATTGGGTAGTTAGTATTGACCGAACACATTTTGAAGTTAGACCTCCTTGGTTAATGCCAAAAGCTTACAAGTTAGAGGGAAAAATAACTGTGCCAACTACTAGCAAAGGACAAGTTCAATTAATTGTGGAAGACAAAAAGGAGGAAATTAAAGTGACAAATTGGAATTCAGTTTCACCAGCAATGAAAATTGAAACAGAAAAATTTATTGCACAGGCAGTTAAAGATGGAGTTATTCAGGCTTCACACTTGAGGGATTTACAGAATTGGTATAATGATAACTGATCGTTTGATGACTTTATGTATTACCATTCAGCAACGACGTAAATAAAAATAACTCAATTAATCCAGTACCCAAATTTTTTGAGTAAAAAAATATCAAATACCAAGATAGCTTAATTGCCGTCTTGATATTTTTTTGTTTAACTTAAATATTAATTATTTTTTATCAGGCATGAATATTGTCATTTGCACAGAACCGTTTAAAGAAACAAGTGTAATTTCAGCATCATTTTTTGTATAATACCCCGATGTGCCCCCATCTTTATATTTTTCACTGTCATCTTCTTTCCAACCTTTTAACATTATTAAAAGTCTATAGTCAAATGGGAAAATGAGACTGATCGTTACCACAAGCCGAAATAATCGTTACTGTAAGCCATTGTGAGAGCATAATTAAAAGACTTGTGTGTAAATTTACTCACAAGTCCCTAGATTAATGTGTGATTGCTTTTGTTTCGGTTGTCGTATTTGAAAATAGCCTCCGATTTTCAAATAATTGTCGCATATTTTTCAATCTGTTTTTCTTTTTGAGCTGATAATCCTGTTTTAGAAAACTTATTGAATTGTTCTTTATCCAAAACTTTTGTCAGTTGATTCATAACCATTTCGGTGATCATATCCTTCATATCGCTAGAACCCTGTTCATTTTCTTGAGATTTTGGTAACTTTGTTTCTTTAATCATGACTTTTTCGCCATTTGCTTTTGTTACATAATGACGTATATAGCCATTCTCTTTCTTGATTTCATATGTTGCTTTGGGTTTTTTATTTTTATCCAAAAATAAATTATCTGACAAACGATTCGATCCATCTTTTTTTAATGTACTAAGATAATAGCTGCTTCCCAATTGAACATTCATTCTACAATCCCGCCTTTTTAATTGTGATACATGTACAGTTTCATCAGTTATATAAAGTGACTATTTACTCTTTTTTTTACTAACTGAAAATTTTATCTACAAAAATCATAACATAGTAAATTGTGAATTGGTAGCAGAATGGGAATTGTGCAACAGATGAGGTTGGGCGTTACCACAGGGGAATATAAGCGTTTGTGCGTTCTTGTAAGTTGTTAGAAGAAAACACAAACTTTGCATTTATGAAATTCAATCCCAAATGCAAGTTCTATCTTGATATTTATGTTAAAATTTGTTAATTTTTCGAGAGTCGAATCTTATACGACGTTTATTTACCCCAAGGTTGTTCGCCATACCTAACTATTTTCGAGGCGGGCGCTGGATGAGTACGTAAAAGCTAAAAGAGCACATATTAGTGAAGACGAATATGTGCTCTACTATATTTATTAAATATATATTATAGAAATATTATTTTTCGCCGCTTAATTCTACTAAGATTTTAGCTTGTGATTTATCGTTTGTTAGCGCTTCAAAGCCTTTTTCTACGATAGCATCTAATTGGATACGGCTAGTGATAATTCCTTGTGGTTTCAATTGACCACTACCCATTAAGTCAACTGTTTGTTGGAATGACGTTGGTGTGTAAGCGATACTTGAAGTGATTTTCACACCTGTATTTGTTAAATGGATTGGATTCCATTCGATTGGACGTGCAAAGATCGATACGATGACCATTGTACCACGAGCTCTTGTTGCATCGATTGCTTGTTTAAATGTTGGTGCCACACCAGCAACTTCAAATGCCACATCAACACCATCTGGAACGATAGCGCGAATAGCTTCCACAGCATTTACTTCACCGGAGTTAATAACGTGAGTAGCACCAAGTTCTTGTGCTTTGGCTAGACGTGTTTCAGATAAATCTAACACGATAATTTTACTTGCACCAGCTGCTTTTGCTGCAATTGCAGTTAATAAACCGATTGGACCGGCACCGAAAATCGCCACAGTATCTCCAAAGCGTAAATTCCCTTCTTTTACAGCTTGTACTGCTACAGCTGTAGGTTCAACAAGCGCTCCGTCTTCAAGCGTCATTGTATCAGGAAGTATGTAAACATTGTTTTCAGGAGCATTTGCAAAAGTAGTAAATCCACCATCACCGTGCAAGCCGATGAAGCTGAAGCCATCATAAGCATCTACATCTTCAGGTTTGTTACCATGTGTTAATGTTGGGTTAATTACAACGCGATCGCCAACTTTAAATTTAGTAACATTAGCGCCAACTTTTTCAATAGTACCAGCAAATTCATGTCCCATAATAAGTGGAGCGATTTCGCCAGTTAATACGTCTTTTTCTTTTGTTGGAACAAAGACCGGACCTTCTTGATATTCATGCAAATCACTACCACAAATACCAGCCCAAGCAACACGAACTGTTACCTCATTATCTTTAAGCGCTTTTAATTCTCTTTCCTCAATACGAATATCTTTTTCGCCGTACCATACTGCTGCTTTCATCATGTCATAACCTCCGATGGAATTTATGTCTTTTTGTCACAATTTCATTCTATCACTATATTAATAGGATACAAATTTAACGACTTGAAATAATGAAATAGGGTTATAACGAAGGTTTTTTAGAACTTCATCATGAAAATAAAGTAACTACTAAAATGCTGCATATGGTAATTTCGGTATAAAAAATACTATATATTGCGTTTCTAATCAATTTAAGTATATTTTATATTATTTTTTCATGTTGATAGAATGATTATTGACATTATATTAATATAAGTGTCTTAAAGAATTCCTTTTCACCGTAAGCGCTAAATGCATTACACCTTTTTGTATTGAAGGTATCGTGAGACAATCACAGTTTGTAGTAAATTATTGTTTACCAATCTACCACTATTGTGGTTGCACCTTTATAGTCTCTATTGCCTAGAATGCTGAATGTGAAGCTAGGCATCTTAAGATGTTGTATATAAGATGAGACCTCTTATAGCCATTTTATTACCACTTATTAGGTCGTGGGGAAATCCTGTGAAATTTAATGTTACATTATGAGGGGAAGGGGCTCCTTGATAATCGATTTAAACATGTGGAAGAATTTATATTTACGAGGAACAAAACCTCAGAAAAGCATATAAGCATATAGAAAGTAGAAAAGATAAACAGTTTAGTTTATATTGAATGTTTAAAAAATGCATGCATATCATTTATACTAAATAAATTTTAGGAGACAGAAAAATGAATAAAAAAACTTGGCTTATTGTTAGCTGCTTAGCAATTTTCATATCTTGTTATTCGGTGGTTCAATATTTTATTATGGATGCACATCAAGCGGGGTTTGTAAAATTGAAGCTTATGTTTATTTCTACATTGCATTCGTTTTGGTACATAATGCTTTATTTACATATCGTATCTGGTATAGTGGCGTTAGTAATTGGCCCCTTTACCTTATTGTCAAAGTTTAGAGAGAAAAATATCAACCGTCATCGAATGTTGGGGAAAATTTATATGTTTGGTATTGTATTCGGCGGTGTTTCAGGACTTTATTTAGCGTTTTATGCTACAGGGGGATGGATCTCTCAATTGGGTTTTGGTTTCTTATCTATCGTTTGGCTGATGACAATATTCCAAGCACTTGCTAAAATTAGCCATAAAAATATTCAGGGTCATCAAAAGTGGATGATAAGAAATTACGCCTTAACATTTGCAGCTGTAACATTAAGAATTTGGCTAGTATTGTTCACGATTCTAATGGGTTATGAAAATTTCATACTTTATTACCCTATGATTGCTTGGCTATGTTGGGTACCCAATTTAATTGTTGCAGAATGGTTTATACAACGAAAACTTAATGTCAAAAAGCAGCAAAAAAGTGTTGATTTACAACTTTAAAAACGAACAGCACATCCTAGTAAAAAACTTTTTTCTAGTAGGTAGTATCATAAGACGTTTCGCCAATTAGATTTGCAGGGAATATAATTTATTTATCTTCGTCTAAAAAAGCAAATTATTATCTCCAACCTTCACGTTGATCTTTTTTGTCATAAGAACGTAGGTTGAAAAATAATTTTCAGTCACCAAGAAAACTAACCAGGAGCTCATTTCAAAGTGAGTACCTGGTCTTTTTGTGTTAAATATAGTCATGAGTTTGTATGACATATAGAAGGCGAATAACAATTTTTCCAAAATAATTACCCATATAATTCAATAATTTGATTTGCTATATATTCGGAGCTAAAATGAACCCCGTCTTTTAGCCACCACATGATTATACCAAGGATTGAGGATGCGAGAATATCCATTGATAAAGTTATACCTGTCGTATCAGTATCCTTTCTTCCACTTTGAAGGACAATCGATTCCTTTAAAATCATATGTAATTTCTTCTTGAAACCCGGGTGTTCGAATAGAACGGCTAAAATTTTTCGATGCTTATAAAAATAATCTAAAAACGTAATCAATTGTTCATGGTTATTGATATCGTCAATTTGTAAAACGGGAGACATTTCCAACGACAAGTCGTCGAAAATATCGTAAACCAACTGCTTTAATAAATCCCCAATATCAAAAAAATGTAAATAAAAAGTCGCGCGATTTAGCTCGGCGTATTGGGATATTTTTTGGACTGTCAGTTTCGAAATATCAGGGTTTTCAATCAATAAATCTATCACAGCTTTTTTAAGCATTCGCTTAGAGCGAACTGCACGAGGATCCTCTTTTTTTTGATTGACCATTATTACGCTCCTTTATCTATTAATTCGAATTTTATCAATACTATTGTAAATAATGTTGATTAGTCAACACATCTTAAAAAATTGTCAATAGGCATCAAAAAATATTAATGATATTATCTATTTTATTGACAGAGTGTCAAAAAAGTAAAGTGCGAAAGGACTACTATATGACGAATTCAATAAATAATAAAGTATTATTAACGGTGTTAATTTTAGGGTGTTTTTTATCCACTCTAAATCAGACATTGTTAAACGTTGCATTAAGTAACTTAATGGACGTATTTTCAGTATCTACTACAACCGTACAGTGGCTTTCTACTGGGTTTATGTTAGTTAACGGTGTATTAGTACCGATCACTGCATATTTAATGAAACGTTTTTCTACACGCCAATTATTTATGAGTTCAATGCTGTTTTTATTAATTGGCTCTATATTGTGTGCGATAGCACCAAACTTCTCAGTCTTATTAATAGGCCGTATGGTTCAAGCCATAGGTGCAGGAATTATTATGCCATTGCTAATGAGTGTAGTTATGTTTATTTTCCCGCCAGAAAAAAGAGGAAGTATGATGGGGTTAATTGGACTTGCTGTGATTTTTGCGCCAGCAATTGCACCTACATTAGCAGGTTTTATTATAGAATATTATTCATGGCGATGGTTATTTATCGGTCTTATTCCATTTGTTACAATAATCATTTTATTAGCGATGAAATATTTAGTGAATGTTTCGGAAACAGAAAAAACGAAATTAGATGTAGGAAGTGTTATGTTATCAACACTTGGCTTTGGCCTTATTTTATATGGTTTTAGTAATGCAGGAAGCCGTGGTTGGGATGATAATGTTGTAATCGTCACGATACTTGTGGGAATCGTCACTACGGCAATGTTCTGTCTACGACAAATTAAATCTTCTGATCCATTGCTTAACTTATCCGTTTTTAAAAATAAGATCTTTACGCTAACATCGATCATCAACATGATCGTCACAATGATGATGTATGCGGATATGGTATTATTACCTATTTATTTACAGAATGGAAGAGGATTCTCAGCTTTCGACGCTGGTTTGCTATTATTACCTGGGGCCCTTGTCAACGCCTTTATGTCTCCGGTTACAGGAAAAATTTATGATCGATTCGGTGCGAAGCCGTTATTTATTATTGGTTTGATTTTTATCATTCCATCTATGTGGGTTGTAACAGATTTAACAGAAACAACAACCTTTATCTTTTTAATGATACGTACCATTTTCCTACGTATAGGATTGAGCTTTATCACAATGCCATTGAATACAGCTAGTTTGAATTCCTTACCTAGAACACTTGTGACGCATGGTACAGCAGTAAACAATACCTTACGCCAAATTTCTGGTGCAATTGGTACTGCTGTGGTTATCACAATTTTTTCAACGCAAACAACAAATCATGCTGAATCCTTACTAAAGGAAACGCCAAATGCTTCGCTTGAAGCTATCCGCACTCTTGCCTCGATTTTAGGCTCAAGTGATGCCTATTATTTCATGACAATCTTAGCTGTCATTGCATTTGTATTGACTCTATTTATGCCATCAAAAAATAAGGTTAAACAACCATCATAATTATGAAGCCAGTACATGTTGTATTGGCTATTTTTTATTGAATAAAGATAGGCGTGGAGGTATGTTCATAAAATTTGATTTCATCACCATGCCTTTAAAGATGTGTCAAAAGCGGATTGGTACTATGAATACGTACAAATTTTAGCTCAATATGGTATTACAATGGGCGATAATGGTTACTTTAAACCAAATCAGCCATTAACCGCCAGCACTTCTCCGTATTTTTAGCAAGAACAATTACAAAATAAAATAAAATAGCGCATTTGGAAATCAAACATTTCCGAATGCGCTTTTTTGATAAAGTTGGAAAAAATGGTGTTCCTAACTAACTATATGTAACATGTTTACATATACAAATTATTTATCCTAATATTTGTAAATGTGCTACACTAGTTTAGATGACTGATTATTCAGTTCTCCAACACAAGCAAAGCATTGCACAAGGGTTTAACTATTTTAAGGGGAATTTCTTTAAGAATAGAAAATCAATAAGGGGGCTTTTAAATATGAAAAAGATTTTACTGGGTATTTTCTTTACGGGTTTAATAATGATGATAGTATCTTGTAATAACAATAATAAGTGGTACCGCCTTTAAAGGAGAGGGAGAAAATTGGATTGGGGAGTTGATTACAAGTAATAACTTTTGGGGACAAGAGATACAGGCTATCAAGATTAATTATATAGGAGAAAACTCTGAACAACTGACATTGACCTATTTATTGCAGTACAGTACATCGTTGAAAGAAGCGGTGACATTGGACGATGTTCCAGCTCTT
Organism: Lysinibacillus sp. NPDC048646; assembly: GCF_050272295.1. Classification (NCBI taxonomy): domain Bacteria; kingdom Bacillati; phylum Bacillota; class Bacilli; order Caryophanales; family Bacillaceae; genus Lysinibacillus; species Lysinibacillus sp. NPDC048646. Next base: position 119,758 of record NZ_JBNNLZ010000012.1, on the reverse strand, counting down.
GTTCATTTGCGATATGAAAAATCATGAATGAAAAGGGGAAATGATAATTATTTCTCATCTGTACACTCAATATAGTATTATTAACTAGGATGAAGGAGCGTGCGAATATGAAATTGATTAAATTCCTACTTATATTGTTGATTTTCATCGGTGTAATTGGCTATGGTGTGTATCATTTTGGTACTCAGTTTGCATCAGATAAGTTAGTGGAGACGATATCGACAGAATTAGAGAACAGCGGAGAAATGGAAGACATTAAGAATACGATTAAACGTGATCCTGAATTAAAATCATTTATGGAAGAAGCGAAAACAGTAGACAGTAGTACATTACCGTTTACGTCAAAAGAAGAAGCCACAAAAGTATTAATTCAGAAAGTGGGTATCTCGGAGCTTAATGATATTCGAGTAAAATTACAAAACGGCTCCATGACAAAAGAAGAGGCTCTTCAAGGCGTCCAAGATAAATTGACAGAAGAGGAACTTACAGCGTTAAAAGTCATCGTTTATAAAGAGTTATATCAGTAAAACGTTGAGTGCGTTATACAAAAAGAAATTTATGATTAGAGAATAATATTAAATCAATCCAAGGACATGCTCTGGCAGCATGTCCTATTTTTTATTTCCTAAAAGTTTGAAAAAAACGTAAAACATTGTCCTCGATTTCAAATAAGAACGGTATATAAGAGGATAAAGGAGCAATTTGAATAAACCAGTTATTCGCGAAACTACGTATTTTTTGTCTCAAGTGGAGAATTGCTATGGGATTGTGCTGTTGAAGTGGCAGAAGCCTTAGCCTTCGATAGTTGTGTTATAGCAGAAGTCACATGGATTATTTGATACAGAAGGCTCCCAATGCAATGACAGATATGATTGATTTAATGGATATCGTTAAACGAGAGAGAACTTAGGGGAATAAGGGGGATGATTATGACAATCGTTAGAGTTCAAAAAAAGGAAAAATATGTTGTGTTAGACAAAGGATTTTTGAATGATAATCGTTTAAGTTGGAAAGCAAAAGGTTTGCTTGCCTATATGCTGTCATTGCCAAATGATTGGTCATTTTGTATGGCTGATTTAGCAACTCGTAGCAAATGCGGTCGTGATGCAACAGGTAATATTGTGAAGGAGCTAATGAATGCTGGCTATATTCACAAGGAACAGGGCAGATCAAACTGTGGAACGTTTGGTAAAATAGAACTCTTAGTGCTTGAAGCACCACAAATGGCACCGTCTACTGAAAAGCCGTTAACGGATTATCCAACAACGGAAAAACCACAAACGGTAAATCCATCACTACTAATTACTAAATCACTAAATAATCATTTACTAAATAATGATAATAAAGATGATAGGAGTTACAACCCTGTAGAGAAACAGTCAAAATTCCAACATGCTTGTCAATTTTACGAGCAAAATGGCTTTGGCTCTCTTGCTTCTCATGTAACGTACAAAATCAGTCATTGGGTGGATAATCTATCAGAAGAACTAGTTATTCATGCAATGAAACTAGCTGTTGAAAACAATGTACTTCGTTGGAATTACGTTGAAAAAATTTTACTAGATTGGCGCAACAAGGGGTTAACAACTAGTGCAGATGTTAAAGCAGACCGACATCGATTTGCAACGCGTAAGCAACAAAAGGATGTACATCGAGGTACACAACAAGGGCGTCATGAACTTATTCCTGAATGGTTCCATCAACGACATGAAGTAAATGTTCAGGAACAAGCAAGCCAAGCGATTAACTTTGAAGCTGAACGTCAAAAAATCTTGGCAAAATTAGAGGTGCCAGGGAGAGAGAGGTAAAACAATTAATTTTCAGTCTCAGACCTATAGCGTAAAAACACTTTGTAACCGTAGTATTCAGTTTTGTAGGTTTGACATTGTTTTATTTTCTTTGACGATTAAATTAATTATTTTTAACATTTGGCACAACATTGATTGGAAAATTCCTTATTAAGATTATGTCTGGACTATATATAGGAAAAACATTCGATGAAATTGCAGCTGAAGTAGGTTATAGTAAAAGCACGATTTACTATAAACATGCAATGCTCATGAAGGTTATCTAATGTCTAGAGAATTGACGCTATAGAAGTGGGAGGAGTTTTTTATGAAAATAGAAAATATTAAAATATACGTTCCAACTGATATTATTACGCATTGGATAGGTGAGGAATTAGAAGAGGGCTATATTGTTACAGAAATAAAAATTGAAAATGATGATATTTTAATTTTTGTTAATGATGAGTTGAAAATTAAATATACCAAGTTACCATACGGAGTTGTCTATCATTAATAACTCATCGCCTGTCATACAATCATGAAATATAATTTTTTTCATTAAATCAACATGAATAGGAATAAACTATTTTTAAAAAAATCGGCTCGGGAGAGTGGCTTAATTTGTTTTGCTGTTGAATTTTAAGAATTGTGCTTAACGCCATTAAGGCTCATAAACGAGTGATGTGAATACAAATACATGATTTGTTAATGAGCCTTATTATTGCGATTTAATAAGTTTTGCCTAAACCGTATGAATGGAAGTTCCATCTTAACAACTTCTGCACCTATGTGTGCTTTCACAACTATAGGTACCTGCTCAGTAGGTGCAACTTTATCAGATGCAGTCGTGTTGCTGTATAATTTCAAAAAAACTAACCTTTAAAGTCTGTACAATTAAATGCCGTTTAGGTGACTGAACAATCAGAGCCTAATGGGCTTTTTTATTTATCTTAAATTATCGAATAAAGCAATTCAGGAATATATTAAGCTTTAAAACTAATATGATTACAACGAATAGAATTAAAAAACGCCCATTCTCAAAATGGAGATGGGCGTTTATAAGTTATGGTGTGTCAAAGAATATGCCAAGACCTATTAGACCAAAAATAATAATAATAAAAAGGACAATGAATAAGATAAACATAATCACACCAGGAATGAATACTGTGAAGAATGCTTTCCAATTTGAAATTTGATGCGCTTCCGCCACTACAGCTATTGTAATAACAAACGACCATATGCTCGTTACAATAGTTAGTAAAACTGTTATCCAGAAAATAATGGGCATGGTACTTGTATATTCAGAAGTCAATAGTGATTCGGGTGACGTGAATAACCAAATTAAATAAAAGGGAATTAGTGCAATCGAAGGGATTAATGTCAGACTTAAAGATTTAAACATTCCTTGATAAGTTGCAGTTCCTTGGAATAACTTACCGAAAAGCAATAATACGCCTGCATAAATAGCTGTAACTATAATGCCTAATATAGGTGAGACCACGATACCAAGCAATGCGATGAGCCAGATGGCCATTCCGGGATAGATATCGCTATCGATTAAACCAGAAAACATTGCCCCAATATAACCAATTGAGACCAATAAAATAGCATAGCCGATTGATTTGTACGTCATCATAAACGCAGCCGTTTGTTTGGGGTGTAACCAAACAGATACAAGTGGATTTAACTGCGAGGTCTGCTGTTCATGTTCATTAAAATTGTTCATTTAAAATCCTCCATAATTAGATAATACTTATAGTGTCTATACGGTCGAGTAAACAAAAAGTTTCATAGAAATTAACAATAATAAGGATTTTTTGTAGTATCCAACGGCACTTCTTACGGGAAGTGCTTTTTTGTTCCCCGTGTGAAAGCAAGCTGCAATCTTAAATAATTCAGGTAAGTGAAAAATAGTTTTTGTGATGAATGGAAAATTATAACCTAATTAGAGCGTGTGTGATGTATCATTGGAATGAACATATACGAGATATGGGAGATGAGATAACGTGTCATTATTACAAATTTTTATGATGATATTGGTGGTGAGCGTGCTTATTAATGGGTTGTTATACTTGCTTTATAAGGACAAAGAAAAAGTGGATAAAGGATTTACTTTTGTTTATTTTGGATTAAGTTCTAGAAGAAAGTTTATTCGCTCGTTATGGTCACTTCCTATTATAATCCTCTCACTTATCGTCATCTACAGATCTAGTGACATCGAATTTTATGAGAAACTAATTATGGTGATTACTTTCTTCGTGTTTTTACTAGAGCTTATTTTTAATTATTATAAGTGGAAAAAATATGGCTATAATGAAAGAGTTAAGAAAGAAACGCTGTGATAGTTGACCTAAAATATCATAGGTACTCCAAAAGACGTGATCCAACTAAAACAAATATAGGATAATATTAAACTTAAATATGAATGAAGTGTAACAATGGATTTTATTTGAGATTAAATGGGAAAATTATAAAAAATTGAAACTTCGATTCGATTCGATCGTATAAAATGTAATAGCATAAAAATGGTAAGAGGGGAGTTTTATATGCGTAAGAAAAATTTATTCATTATGATGGTGGCATTTATGATAGAAGTGATGATTACGTATTTTATTGCCTCGTTCTTCTCCGTAAGATTTATCGAAGTAATGTTTTTCACCGGTTTAGCTTTTGCTGGGGGAATCTTTTACTTTTCTAGTAGTGGTGGAGCAATGTCTAGGTTTTATAATTCTCAAGTTAGTGCGCAAACAGGCATTATTCAGAAAAGTGAACGGTTCATTTTTAAAACAGGTCCGATATTTACGGCTTCCGTTATATTCTTTTTAATTGGATTAGTGTTCTTTATGCTACTAATTGGGGGAATCATTCCGCCAAGCGCAAATTGAATGTTGTGCCATGCTATGCTTATGGAAATGTTTTTAAATGGATTTTTCATGCCATTCTCGAAACAAAATTGAATTTTGAGAAAGTCATCAAGAAAGGGCTAGCGTGTATGATTAAATATCATAGAGGAGAGTCTTTTTGTGTTAATTATTAGTACAATACGAAGTCGGATTCATTAAAAGGGCATTTACTTATAACGAGTCCGACTTTAAACTTTATATAAGAATGGGGGAATCATCATGAAAATTTTTGACACACATTTACATATTATTAATCCGGAATTTCCATTGATTGAAAATCAGGGCTATTTGCCGGATGCTTTTACTTGCGAAGATTATATACATGCTGTCACTGATTTAAATGTAATAGGTGGTGCTATCGTTTCAGGTTCTTTTCAACAGTTTGATCAATCTTATTTAGTAGATGCGTTACAAACTCTTGGTAAAAACTTTGTCGGTGTAACTCAGTTACCTTATGATACGAGTGATGATGAAATTATCAAACTGAATGAACTGGGGGTGAAAGCTCTTCGTTTTAATGTGAATCGTGGTGGTTCAGAGGATGTATCTCGTTTAGATTATTTCGCAAGAAGAGTACACGAGTTAGTTAATTGGCATACAGAGCTCTACATGAATTCGAACGATTTACCAAGTATCATGAAAATCGTAGAAAAACTCCCTGCAGTTTCAATTGACCATCTTGGTTTATCAAAAGATGGACTTCCTAACCTATTAGCTTTGGTGGACAAGGGTGTTAGAGTAAAAGCGACGGGTTTTGGGCGAATTGATTTTAACGCAAGTGAAGCAATTAGGACGATTTATGCTATAAATCCTGACGCGTTAATGTTTGGAACAGATTTACCTTCAACAAGAGCGAAAAGACCGTTCCAATATTTGGATATAGAACTGATAAAAAATAGTCTTGAAGAAGAAGCAGTAAATAAGGTGCTTTATAAAAATGCACTTGATTGGTATATGAGATAAATTGAAAGTGCTTGGGAAAGAGTAGAGTGATAGAACTTATTGCATCGATTTAAAACCTGGGCATTTCGCAAGATGTTAACTTTAGGTGGGACATATAAACGCTATAAGGACTCTTTCAGCGGGTGATGTTTAGTTAAAGAGCCATTTATAGCGTTTGATTTGTTAAGTTCTCGGGGTTTAGGAATTCTGGAAAAAATGCAAAATGGATGGATTGTCCTTTAATCATATTGTAACATTGAGTTATTCATCGTGCCCAATCCTTTTGTGTTGACTTTGACTTCAATATTGACTGCCAAATCTGGAAATATTGTCGGCCATTCGTCTTTGATCTTTTTCCATTCTTTGTGATCTTCGCGATAAAGTACTTCTCCAAATCCTATTATGTCTAACTGATAATTTTTTTGAATGGTCATCAGTGTTTTTTCGATTTGATCTTTAATCAATTCTGCAGTTTTTTTATTGATGTACGTAATGGTTTGGTTTTCAGTTAGATTAATCGCACATTCAACTTCACCCACATTTTGCTCTATAGTAATTTCAACATCAATTTTTGGCGTATCATGTTCAAACTTCCCCTTAATCTTAGTTGTTGATTTTGTAATTTCTGTTGTTAGTTTCCCTTGCTCGGGGCAAGAAATAATTTCAACGGTACTTTTAATTTTATCTTTCAAAAAATTAAAACTTCTACTTTCCTCTTCTGTTAAAAATCCCATTAATTTATCTTCTTTAAATACAACTAAGCCCACATACTTCAATATGACAGGGGTTTTAATTTTTGCTACATTGGTTTTATCTATACCTAATTGTGTGTCACCCTGTATTTCAATGGCAGGTAAAACAGAACTATTTCCTATACTATTAAGGGCATTTATTAAATCTTCAACATTTACAGATAATGTAGAACCCCAAGCTTTTTCAGATCCAGCTAGAGAATTTATTATTTTATTTGCAGGTATTTTTTCGATAGGGGTTAATACATTTAAAATTTCTTTAGCAGTGGCTTGGTGAGATATGATAACAACAAAATTATTTCTAATTTCTTGGTCTCTCGATAATATATCTAGTGTTTGACTGATTCCCTCTTTAGCTAGATTTTCGCCAACTACAAGTACTTGAAGATGTGCAAAATAAGCCTTCCTTGGAGTTAATGTCGTCATTTTCCTTACCGCTTCAAATACTGAATCTCCTTTGGCATTGTAAGTGATTACTGGTGATTGTCCACTAGAAGGTTTGCTTGAAGATACTTCACTAGGATTAACAATTTGTAAAGAAACTTCATATTCCTCTTCTACTTTATCAACACCCACAGCTACTACAATAGCTAGTTCGTTTAATTCTCGTTTACTCCAACAACTACTTAACAATAAGCTGAGTGAAATAAGTAATAACAATGTTATTGATTTTTTTATCTTGGTCACCCCCAAAATAACCTCGGGTACATTTTTGTGATTTCATTATATAGAAGGATAAACATATTAATGGAACACTAATCAATATTACAAATAAAAACAATGTGTTATGTAGGGGAATTATTGGCGCACTTCCAAGGTGTGTGAGTGACAGAAGAAAAAAACTAGAAGCACTTAAACCCAAAATAGCGATAACTGGACATGGCTTACCGATGATTGGAGAAGAACTAACAAATAACTTACAAAAATTAGCGAATAACTTCGAACAGATTGCTCTACCTAACCATAGCAAATATCTGAATTAACGTAATAACAAAATAAGTCCCTAGCAATTTACTAGGGGCACACACAATCTACATGGACTCGTAGTGGAACAAGCAAAACTACTGATTAGTTAATTTGAACCTCCATTGGTGTTTGTCATTGATAGAATAGGGTCCTACCACAATTTGTTCTGTGTCTACCTTTTTCTCGATGATTAACGATTGAGGTGTTTCGCCTGTAAGCGTAGCAGAACCATTATCACCATGTCCTTTAAATTGAAGAACGGCTCCTCTGTTAAAGGGTAGATTATTATAGACCAGGTTTTTATTTTTGAGCCTGGTCTCATGTATATTTTTTGGAAAAAACCTCATTGTTCTATTTGTAGTTTTGACAGTAATTTATCAAATTTATTAGGACTCATTATTTCATGCGTAATAAATTTTCCATTATAAAACAAACCAAAAGTTGTCCATAGCGTCGGGGCATTTTGCGCTTGTTCTGTCGTTGTTATCCGATGAGTCTTGAAAGGCACCTTATGATTTTCTGCGACTTTTTTAAGCTCGTCCACAATACCAACTGCAAAGGGGCATTGAGCTGTATAGTAAATTGCGATACCTTCATTATTTACATTAGAAATTTTCAATTGCGTTTTGAATGAAGGTTCAACTGCATAATCATGCCATTTTAAAGCCATTAATTGAAAATACGGTTCGGCTTGATCTACGACTTCAAATCCTAAATGTTCAAAAAAGCGATTATCACTTAAATACGGTAGCTTTTTCTTACCAGTGATATGTACAATCCCATCCATGTCCCGGGAAATAGCATCTTCTTTACAGTAATCTATTAATTGTTTTGCATAGCCATTCTCTTTATATTTACCAGAAACCCATAAACAATTGATATACATATAATTAGGTGCTTGGATAGGCACCCATGCCATTTCAGCTGGTATATATTCGATAAATACTTTGGCACGTTCATTTAAGCGATAGAACACTAGCCCCTCATCCATTCGATCCGTCAACCATTGTTTCTTTTCTAAAACGGCCTTGTCATATTGTTTGGCCCCTAAAGCACAACAAATATGTTCATTTTCAATATTGTTTTTAGTGATTTGAATGTAGGACATTTTCTCATCGCCTTTCACAATCAGTTATTACTATCTTATAATTACGATTTTATAAAATCCATCTAACTAAATGGATACTTTTTTTCATAGCTATAGAAAATTGAAATTGATCGTTATAAATCTACAAATTACATTTTTTAATTCTTATGCTGTTATTTCTCACCATGTGGTAAAATCATTTTAAACAAATAGTAGTTCTTTTTCAAATAACAGGCAATTTTTATGGTTACTAAAAAATTGAAACGTAGAGGAGATAAGCATATTGAATCAAGCATTATTAGTGATTGATGCCCAACAACAATTGATGGATGGCAATCAAGAAGAAAAAGAAGTGTTTCAGAAAAAAAGATTAATTGAGCATATTAATCGCGTTATCAATCAAGCATTAGAAGCAGGTGCCTCGATTATTTTTGTTAGAGATAAGGATGTAGCAAATGGTCAAGGGCCTGGTTTTCAAGTTCACAATGAAATAAATATTCCAACTAGTACTGCCATTTTTATAGACAAAGAGGCCACTAATGCTTTTTACAAAACGGAATTGCTGCAATATTTAAAAGAACAACAAATCACTCATTTAGTTATCATGGGCTGTAAGACAGAACACTGTATCGATACAGCCGTGAGAACAGCTACGGTTCATGCTTTTGATGTAACGCTCGTAGGGGATGGACATTCGACGACAGATTCTAAGGTTTTGTCTGCAGAAAAAATAATAGCCCACCACAATGATCTCCTTCATGGACATTACAATGTAGACAATTTTTCTGTTGTCAGAAATGCACATGAACATTTATTTGAGCCTAACCATGATCAATATCGTTAATCCCTTTCAAGTCTTCTACAGTATTTAAATGCTGAATGAAAATTGAGCCACGTTCTAAGAGCGTGGCTTTTTATTGTGTAAAATCGTCTTATCGAATAATCTGTAGAAAGAAAACATAAAATTAGTACCAACTATTGATATCAAGTGATAAAATGTGATGTAAGGTTAAAAGGAGGTTTACAATGCTAGATAGTCAAAACATTAAGGACGTTATTTTGCATCGCTACCCGTTTCTTTTAGTAGATAGAATTTTAGAATTAGAAGCAGGAAAGAGAGCTATTGGTATTAAAAATGTCACTATTAATGAAGAATTTCTAAAAGGTCATTTTCCTAATTATCCAATTATGCCAGGTGTGTTAATAGTAGAAGCATTAGCGCAAGTAAGTGCGATAATCATGTCAACAAAAGAAGGAAATCAAGGCAGGTTAGGTTTATTAGCAGGTATCGATAATTGCCGTTTTAAAAAACAAGTAAAATCAGGGGATCAGCTACGTCTTGAAGTGGAGATTACACGACTTAAAGGTCCTATTGGTAAAGGAAAAGGAATGGCAACTGTGGACGGAGAATTAGTATGTGAGACAGAACTGATATTTGCATTTGGTCATTAATCATCACTATTTAAAGGAAGGATCAGTAGTGCTACATTACACTGCTGATCCTTTTTATATGTGGATGATGTAAACCTAAGTTTTCTGGCAATAAATTGATGACAGGCCTAGTCAAAAAGAAAGTATGTCCTGCCTTGTTTTTGGATTGCTAAACATCTTGGGCACCAAGTAAGGATATCTTTTTAAATAATCAGTTCACAGTAGTTGATACGGCTCCATATGATTTTGAATTACTTACTTATAATTTTAACACTGGAACAGTGAATCCTTATTTTCCTCATGATTGGAGTGAGCGAACGAAGAAATTCAATAACTTAACGATTCTCCGTTCCTTTCAATGCCCATATGTAGATATCGCGACTGAAAATATGGTTGCAGGTGCAAATAAATTAGGCATTGATTTTGACATCATCGACATTAAAAATAGACAAGAGCTAATGGCACTATCGCCGACGCCATATGGTATTTTTTCAGTAGTTTTTAAGGGCCAACTAATTAGCTTTCATCGATTAACCGTTCATTCGGTCGTTAAAAAATTAAAAGAACTCATGTAATGCTATGTTAACAAGCAAAGTTTTTTAACTCAAAAAACTGGATGAATATATATCTTGCTCGTATTTAATGAATGACAAACCATGTTAGCAAAGATGGAGGGATAGTATGCAACCACCTTTCTTGAAAGGAATGGAAGGAGTATTTATTCTAATTAAAGATTCACAAGTGAGAGGGTTCAAAATGTCGATAGAGTCAGCTATTTATTTGTTTAAGAGTAGTGCTTATAAAAACACAGCATCAGCTAGTAAAGATGCATAAAATAGAAGTATCAACTCCTGAAAGGTTGGTTAGAAATACTTACGGCAAGTGACGACACGGTTAGCAGTAAGTTGAATAGAAGTGCTCGTTACAAGGCCGATTACAGTTTATTGTAATCGGTTTTATAATGAGCAAATCTAGTAGAGGACATGGTATTACGAATAGGGAGGAGGGAAATGCTTGGTAACAATTCGACAAAAATTAGTGTCGGCTACTCAGGCAGCTAAAATAACGAATGGTAAAAACAATGCTAAAAAATATATTGTTGTACATGAAACTGACAATACCAGTGTAGGGGCCGACGCAGATGCTCACGCAAGGCTACAAGTAAATGGGAATAGCCGAGATGCCAGTTGGCATTGGCAAGTAGATGATAAGGAAGCTGTGCAATCGTTTGCGCATCATTGGGAATGTTGGGGAGCTGGAAATTATATAGGGAATAATCAAGGGATTCAGATTGAAATTTGTGTGAATAGCGATGGAAATTACGTTAATTCTGTGGAAAATGCTGCGATTCTTATTGCAAAAATAATGAAAGATGAGCACATTTCAATCCAGAACGTTGTACAGCATAACTATTTTAGTGGGAAAAATTGTCCGAGAAATATTCGAGCTGGAAAAATTTCTTGGTCCAATTTTTTGAAAATGATTACAAACGCAGGTACACAACAGCCAGAGAATCCATCAGTAGAGGCGTTGAAATACCGTATTTTAACTGGCACATACAGTACACGGAAAGCTGCAGAGAGCGTTTTAGATGTGATGAAGAAACGCTTTGGTTGGGTTGCTTATATAGAGCAGGATGGAACTAAATATCGAGTGAAAACAGGTACGTTTACAGGCATGAACGCTGCACAGAATGCAGAAAATAAAATTAAAACTACGAAATTGGCGCAAGTTACGTATATTGTCGCTGCATAATTATCATTCTTGGAAGTTATTATTTGACTGCTTTAAAGAATTGAGTACAATAGTAAAGCAGTATCATTATATTTTACACTTAACAGAGGTCAGTGGTACACGATGATTTTTTTATTGTGCTCCTTTCTTTGGTGAAATGCATAACGACAACCTTTTCAACATTCCTTTAGGAAGAGCTGTCTATAAATAGGTCCTTCACTTTTTGACAGCGTGGTGAGAGGTTATTTATTAAGCCGGGTATATGAAGATAGTTTGAAAGGAAGGGCTGTCATGAAATTTTGACAGTCTTTTTCTTTTCGTCTACTCTATAACCTGTTAAGATGGTAATAGTGTGACAACAAGTTAGTGTATATGAGAGTGGTGACAATCAAGATGGATGAACAGAAAAAAGATGATTTAGAACAGCAGGAACAAACACCGCAAGTAGAAGTAAAACCAGCGGGACAATTTATTCAGATGAAACCGTTTAAATTTATTATGCTGATGTTCTTTACAATCTTAATTACCGCAGGTTTAACGATTTTTGCGTTAACATTTGGTGAAAAGAAAGTAGTAGAAGTGAAGGTTCCGATAGAGCGTGCGGAATTTACAAAACTATATGAAGCATTTGATATGCTAAAAAGCAAATATTACAAAGATATTGAAGATGAAAAAGTGGTCGATGGTGCAATCAATGGCATGTTCGACGCGTTAGACGATCCGTATTCTGATTTTATGGTGAAAGATGAGGCTGAAAAATTCAACACAGGTCTTTCGTCAAGTTTCCAAGGAATTGGTGCGGAAATTCAAGAACGTAATGGCTTTATAACAGTAGTGTCACCAATAAAAAATTCACCTGCTGAAAAGGCAGGACTATTACCGAAAGATATCATTTTAACGGTCGACGGGAAAAGCATTCAAGGATTTAGTGCTTCAGAGGCTGTAGCACTCATCCGAGGTGAAAAAGGGACGCCCGTGAAGTTAACCGTAAAACGCGGTGAAAATGCAGAGCCAATCCAATTGACGATTGTTCGTGATGATATTCCTGTCGAAACCGTTTACGGTGAAATGCTTGATGGGGATATTGCTCATATTCAAATTACTTCATTTAGTGAACAAACTGCAGATGAATTGGAAAAAATACTTGCTGAGTACGAAGGAAAAGGCATGAAAGGGATTGTTATGGATTTACGACAAAACCCGGGTGGCTACCTAGATGCTGCGCTTGAAATTTCGAATTTATTCGTTGCAGAAGGAAAGCCGATTGTTCAAGTGCAGGAAAAAGATGAGGAACCGGCTATCAAAAATGCCATCGGTGGTAAAAAATATAATTTACCAGTGACGGTTCTTGTTGACAGTGGTAGTGCATCTGCCTCTGAAATTTTAGCAGCAGCGTTAAGTGAATCCGTCGGGGCAAAAATTGTTGGGGAAACATCTTTCGGTAAAGGTACCGTGCAAAATGTTACGCCATTAAAAGATGGCTCTAATCTAAAATTCACAACAGGCAAATGGCTAACACCAAAAGGCAACTGGATTAATGAAAAAGGGATTGAACCAGATGTGAAAGTGCCATACCCATCGTATGCCTCACTACCATTTTTAGATGCTTCATTTGAAATGAAAGAGGGCTTACAATCAGAAGCTGTGAAAGCGGCAGAAGAAATGTTAGAAGTTCTAGGCTACGAACCAGGAAAAGTTGATGGCGTTTTTGACCAATATACGGAACGTGCAGTGAAGAAATTGCAAGCAGCGAGCAAGCTTGAAGAAACAGGTGTTTTAACGGGCGAAACAACTTATACTTTAATGGATGCTATACGTACAAAAATGAAGTCAGATGATCCGCAATTGTTAAAAGCAAAAGAACTGCTTACTGGTGGTAAAGAGTAAACTAAGGAAACAATAAACTAACAGCTGTCGCAGAAGTCGTCTCGTACGGCCAATGCGACAGCTTTTTTCATAGGAGGGTACAATTGTGAAAGACGTATACTTATTTAGTGGATTTTTAGGGAGCGGTAAAACATCCATGTTGACTGATGTCATTCGTCAACTAAAAGAAAAGGGATTAAAGCCCGCTGTCATTATGAATGAACTTGGAAAATTACCATTCGACTCACAAGCTGTTGAGGAAGATGTACCGCTTAAAGAAATGCTAGATGGCTGTATTTGCTGTTCCGGAGCTGAAAAAACAGAGGCTCAAATTCAATCTCTTCTATTAGATAGTGAATTTGATGTGCTCATAATTGAAACAACTGGAGCGGCACATCCCGTAGAAGCACTAGATGCTGTCTATTCACCGTTATTTGCAGAACAGTTGCATGTAAAAGGCATTGTCACAGTGGCTGACTCAAAGTTATGGCTTAATCGTGAGACGTTAACCCCACAAATACGTTCATTATTTATGGAACAAATTCGTCATGCTCATTTATTGCTTGCCAATAAAATAGACTTACTGACAGAAACAGAGCAAGCTCAGGTAGTATATGAGTTACAAGGCTTTAATCCACATGCCTTTATTTTACAAACGACAAATGGCCGCGTGCCATTACATTTACTAGAAAACTTAACAGCAACGACACAAGTGGATAAACGCGATATTGTGAGCGCACCTATTTCATCGACCCACTTGGGCTCACGGTTAGTAGAATTTAACGAAGAAATTTTTACGCAGGAACAGTTTGAAGAGTGGGTTCGTCAATTACCTGATTCCGTGTACCGTATGAAGGGCTACGTGCCAGTAGAGGGAATAAGAAATCCAATGCTATTCCAATATGCATATGGCATGGTGCAGTGGCTCCCAGAATACGTAAAGATGCCGGCAAAACTTGTAATTATAGGAGAAAATGTTGGAGCAGTGCCTGTGATTGGCGTGGATAATTCATAACAAGCTGTCAGTATAAAGTATTAACTGCCGCTTCACTTTCTATAGCAATATAAAGTTTTTTCGCAAAAAGGGGGCGTCTTAGATTAATTCTGAGGCACCTCCTTTTTAAGCACATACATGCTAAAGTCTTTGCACTAAAAATGATGAATTCTATGTTGTTATTAATTTTGCATGTTATGACAGGGGGTAGTAGATTGAAGAAAGCATTCTCCATATCATTTATCATGTTGCTTATATTGATTGGTTTATGGTTATATCGCTATTATTGGGACGCACCAATAGAACAAGATATATTGTCCGGTAATGGTTATAGAACAACTATTGGTGAAGATTATAGAGCTGTAAACTTCTATATAAAATCTGATTGGTTTAAGTTAAGTTCTAAGGGACCGCAAAGCATGCATGAAGTGGTCGCCCGTATTGGCAACTCTAACATCGTTTTAACAGAAGTGATAGTGCGGGAAGAGGTGCAAGATATTTATTTCACCTTGACCATTGACAATAAATTACCTAGACTGCAAGGTTATTTCTTAACGCAAAACTTAAAGAATGCTTCAACTGCTATAGAAATGCCATTTATTGAACTTCGTGGTGATAATGAACAAGTGATCGAACTTGGCCAATTTACACAAGGGCCGGGAGATTTTTTTAGTTTTGGTATTAAATTAGAAGAAGCTAAAACAAGTACACATGGATTTTCTGTAGGCGCAAGTATTTATTATGGTGTTCAATATGAAAAATATTAGCATAGAATTCACTAGTTTTTGAGGTATGTCAACCCTATTTAAAACGTAAGTATTTCATAGATTGGCGAAACTTGCTAAAATTTATTGCATAAAAACTCCTGTATAACTGGAATCTACTCTTTTGTTGGCGAAGCTAGCAGATGTTGGTAAGAATTTTTATAGATTCATCCTTTACGATAGGTTGCAGAGAGGAGAGATTGCAAAATGAAAAAAACACTCACTGCAATTTGTGTCACATTTCTATTAGCAGCTCCAATTCAGTTGGCTTCTGCTGCATCTAATACTACAGAGGGGAATACAGTCAAACAAACAACAAACTGTACAACTTATTACTATAAATGGTCAAGTAACAATTGGCAGGTGAAAAAACCAGCACAGGCTACAACACCATCAAAACCAACACAAACACAAACAACTACTAATAATACACAAACAACGCAAAAAGAGAATACAACAACAGCACCATCTACTACAACACCGACAACAACAACGTCTGATGTCAATGCATTTGAACAAGAGGTAGTAAAATTAACGAATGCAGAACGTACAAAAGCTGGATTATCTGCACTTCAAACGGATTCAAAATTAATGGCTGCAGCTCGTGAGAAATCACAAGATATGCAATCAAAAAACTATTTCTCACATACGAGTCCAACATTTGGTTCACCATTTGATCGCATGAAAGCATTAGGTATTACGTATAAAGGAGCAGGTGAAAACATTGCCAAAGGTCAACGTACAGCACAAGAGGTTGTGCAAGCTTGGATGGATTCACCAGGTCACCGTGCTAATATTTTAAATGGCAAATTTACGCATATTGGTGTAGGTTATGTGAAGTCAGGTAACTACTGGACTCAACAATTTATTCAAAAATAATCATTCGTATATTACTAGAAAATCTTATTTTAATAACTTCATTCACAGAAATGAATGGACGTCCAAAAAAGTCTTTTATGGCTTATTTGGACGTCTTTTTATGTTGAAAAGACGTTAAGCTGTGGGATAAATAATGCTACAGCAAATTGAACTGTTTGGCGGTCGGAACGTTTGAAAAAAGCTGTTTTTGCCTATACTTCCCTCTATAGGAGGCGTTTTATGGATAAAGTGGAATTAATGATGAAAAGTATGCAGAAAGCCTTTTATCATTCATCTGATTTTACAGTTAGACAAGTAGATTGGCGGAATGGATCATCTGCGATATTATGCTTTTATGCCTCACTAGTAGATGCAAAAGAAGTACAAAGAATTCTCGATACTATTTATGCACGCCTAGATACGGAGAAACCCTATTGGAGTGAAACCTTAGTATCGACGCTTGAACAGTTCACAATGCCGCAAGCAGTTGAACGTATATGTAAGGGAGAAACGCTGATTGTGTTAACTGATTCAGGTGAGATGCTTTCTCTCACTATATTGAATGAGGTAAACCGAAAAACAATAAAGATGGACTATACGATTGATATAGAAGTTGATGAATTTTCGCATGATAAACTTTACGAAAATAACATTCGAGATGATGTTCAAGCGATGATACAAAAAAAAGTACAAGCTGATTTTGAAGAAGTTCTAAAGATATTACAAGAACAAAAATCAGATACTTTAGGAGTTGGACGACATATTCGTTCCTATCATCCAAAAATGTTTAAGGAAGATTGGCACGAGCAATTTGCTTCGCTTACCTTAGAGCCAAAGGTCAAGGTAAAGATTATTCGTACAGGAGTTTTACGTTAAAAAGGAGACGCAAACGCATCTCCTTTTTTATGTCGCGAATTTTCGTTGCACGAGTAGTAAGCGAATTAATAACGTGATGGCGCCTGCAGAAAGGCCTGCTACAAGTCCAATCCAATAGCCGAATGGACCAAAATCTGTATAGGTTGCAAGTGCATATCCGACAGGTAGACCAATAATCCAATACGATATGATTGCCATCATAAAGGTTATCGTCACATCCTTATAACCACGCAATGCTCCCTGAACAGGTGCCTGAATAGCATCTGAAAGTTGGAAAATGGCTGCGAACACTAAAAATTGCACTGCATACTCCAGAACTTTTGCATCTGTTGAATACATATTTGCAACTGGTTCACGTAGCATGAAGAGGATACAAGCGGAGATAAAACTAAATACAATCGCAGTACCTACACAAATAAAACTATAGATTTTTGCACTTTGCATTCGCCCAGCACCTATTTCAAAACCAACTAAAATCGTTACGCCCATTGAAATACTAAGGGGTACCATATAGAGTAGGCTCGTAATCTGTATAAAAATATACTCTATATACATTGATGGGTGTATTAACGTAAATTGAACTCTTTGATATACTTGAGTACAGTCTTTTCACTCATTGAAAGCTCTTTGGCTATTTTTCGTGCACCAATGTCAGGTTGATTAGCTAGGATTCTGCTAATCTCTTTAGCAAGTATTTCCTTGCGTTCTAGGCTACCTTTTCCAAGTTGAAGGTTTTTGTATTGACCGAACCTTTCCTCATCTTTACGAAGCGTACGAGCGTTAAAAGGTGATAGTTTAACTAGCTCAGCGAAAGTTATCATTCTGCCTTGCGAGTTAATAAGTTTTTGTGTTTGCTTGTATCTATCCAGTTGTTCCTCAAGTTTTTCAGCTTCTTGTTTTGCATTTGGGGGATCCAAAATAAGCGGTACGTCCCATGAAATGCCTTCTGAAGCAAGCCTTAATCTTAGATTTAAGGTTTCTGAAGCATCGTCGTATATAGCTTTTTCAAACATGCTATCTATCAAATCCTGGATATCCTGTTCTGGCGCAAGGCCTAGGGAAAGAGCGCTAATAGCGAGAGCATCAGGGATAATATCTTTGTGTTGGATTAACACTTCAAAAGAGTACTGGTTACTTTTTATTAATTTTATCTTTTTAAGATTAGCTTCATAAAGCTCTGTAAGCTTAGATGTTTCGTTTTCAATTTCTTGTTTGTTTTTATCTAGTACATCTTCAGACCATTTGCCACTTAAATAAAGTCCTAAAAGTTTATCTATTTTCTCATTATTTTCTTTAATGTTATTTTCAATTTTCTTCGTTTCAAGCTCCAGATGGTTTAACTTTTCATCGTCCTCAAACTCTAAATCAAAATAGTTCTTAACTGAATCTTCACCAGTTAAATACTTCTCAGCAAATGTTAGCAAAGGGACCTTAATCCTGTCAGTATTAATGCTAGGCAAACTAGGGCAGGGGTTAACATAATCATTTGAATGGCGCAAATAGTGCTTATATTCTCCTTCAACATAGCTACCTTTTCGGATACTTAAAATGTTCCCACAATCAGCACATCGAATCTCAAGTGATTTTAAGAAATGGGGCTCACCTGAACCAATCTTGGTATGACGTTGTTCTAACATTTCTTGTATCCTGTCAAAAGTTTCTTTTGTACGAATAGCAGGGTAGACGTTATCTTCAACAATTGTCTCACCATTGCCAAAAGACTTTCTCAACTGACCGTGATACGCTGGATTCCTTAATTTATTTCGAACCTGAACTGCGGTCCATTTTTTACTTTTTGCTGTTTTACTTATACTGTTTAAATGCACAGCTATCCTTTGCAAACCCATCTTTTCATCAAGATAAAGTCGATCAATGAGCGGTATAATCCATGCGCGATCTTGGTTAACTGATATCTCTTTAGTCTCATGATTGTAAACATACTCTTCTGGCTGCCTTCCCCAAACATTACCTTCACGTGTATATTGGCGTAATCCACGGCCCATTTTTCCAAGTAAATCACGTCTTGATCTACGTGCTAATAGATTCTTTAAATCAGAGAAGAATTCATCATCGGCATTTGCTAAATCTGACATACGTCCAGGCTCTGCAATTTTTACATTATTTTCACGTAACACATCTTTTAAATACTCCCATTTTATCGTATCTAAACGCGATAGGCGATCTTGTTCGATACAAAGGACTATGTCAACTTGTCCATTTTCAACACAATCTAAAAGAGACTTCAGACCGTTTTTATCAAGTTTAGTACCACTATCAACATCTCTGAAAATCTCAACAATTTCCCAACCCTGCTGATTAGCGTAACGAGTTAATTCAACTGTTTGTGCACTTAAACTATATCTATCTTCTTGTAATTTAGTAGATACTCGAATGTAAATAGCTACTCGTAATACTTTAGATGCTTTGGAATCTTTTTCTACCAACTGCTACACAACCTTTCTATAAATTTTCTGAAATTATATTTGGGAACACTTTACAAACACCTGTTCTCATGATATTATTATGACATAAATAAGCGAATGTGTGTTCTGTTTTTTAGAAAGTTTTGTTCTGTTTTATACGCATAGCTTTAATAAACTCAGTTGCTTTCTCTAGTTCTTCAGCAGTAAGAGGTTCACCATCAATAGTGATTTGTGGTTCTCTTAGAGAGAGAACTACATACTCATTTTTGATTGCAGATGGGGTATCATCACCTAGAATTTTTGTAGTGTCAATGATTGCATCTTCTCTTACTTTTAAAGCATCTTCCTCGTCCACATTATAGAAAAAAGCTAGCTTAGCCATAGCGTTAACAGACGGGATACGTTTTCCTTTTTCATACAAGCCTATTGCTTGTGGAGTCATAGCTGTCTGCGACGCAACGTCAGCTAAAGATAATTTTCTGTTTTGACGAAGCTGGAGTAGGTAATCAGCAAGGATAGTACTAAACTGTTTTCGAATATCTACTTTCTTAGGATTCATAAGAGCACCTCCAGTTGATTATTTATTATTAGAATTTTGGTTTTTCATAATACGCAGTGCACGAATGTACTCAGCTGCTTTTTCAATTTCTTCAACGGATAGGGGTTCACCATCAATTGAACTAAGAATGTTTTTAGATTCAATACTAATAGGCATATCATCTTTATAGTAAATCATGTCTGGTTGATAATCTTTTAATTCCTCTGGATAATGGTGAGCAGATTGAACATCTGGAGATTCTTTTGAAATTACAGCATCGTTTCTAATTTTAAAGAATAAGTCTTCATCAACACCTAAAATTTTCGCGTATTCGGGGATTAATTTAACAGAAGGAAACTTTTTGTTATTCTCCCAACTGTTTATTGTTTGTTGAGACACACCTAATTTTTCAGCTAACTGAGCTTGTGTAAGATCTATTTTATTTCGCATTGTTTTTAGGAACGATCCCAAATTTTTATACTTTTCATCGAAAAAGAAGAAAAAGAACATTTTAATTTCCACCTTTCAAAATATTGATATAACGCGTTTTATACGACTTTTATTCCAGAAGTTAAAATTAATTGGTATAAATATGTTGCATTAACAGCTGAAAGCTGTTAGATTTTAAATTAACAAAACAACTTTTGGGTGTTAAAGAAAAAGAGGTGAAACTATGGATACTCAAAAAAGAGAGAATTTAAAATCGTTAAGAATCACTAAAGATTGGACGCAAA
The DNA here is from genome assembly GCF_050272295.1 of Lysinibacillus sp. NPDC048646. NCBI lineage: Bacteria > Bacillati > Bacillota > Bacilli > Caryophanales > Bacillaceae > Lysinibacillus > Lysinibacillus sp. NPDC048646. The sequence goes on along the minus strand of NZ_JBNNLZ010000012.1, from coordinate 99,103 downwards.
AGGAACTTGCAAATAGAATAGGTGCTAGCCAACAAACAGTATGTGCATGGGAGCAAGGTATTAGATCTCCAACTTTAAAGAAAGCTAAAAAGCTGGCTGAACTTTTTGAAGTTCCAATTGAATCTATTTTATAATATGCATAACATCTTTTTGATGTATTACTATATTTCAATGCGTAATTACAGCCAAAAGTTGTTTATTATAGCAAAAAATAAGGAGGTAAATTACCGCCATGTTCAATAAAGATTTAGCAAAAATGTATGCGTACCTGCCAATAAAGCTTAGTCAGCTTTCCAAAGTAAACCCAAATGCAGCCATTGGGATAATCCAAGATTGGGGAGAGGGAAGAAAAGATATCCGTAAACTTTGGAAAGAAACAACTGATTTACTTGATGCGCCAACATCAGATAAATCTGCATAGACTATAGTCAATAAATAGCCTTAAACCTTGTTTATAAAATACAACTCTCAGTTGTTTATATCCTAACATAAACGTGCGTTTAGGTTCAAGTGATTTATGTATTTATTTAATTAATTTTAAAGTGTTTAAAGATATTATTAAAGTCTTTAAAACCTAAAAGCGTTTTTTTTATTCAGTATTCTATTCGAAAGTTAGGTGTATAAATGACCAAATTCATTCAATTCGTATCCAAAATTTTAACAAAGCAAGAGATAAACAACACTTCAGCTAAAGTACTCCCACTAAAAGCAAACATGCTTGAAGCTGTAGCAACTAATGATTATGAAAAAATTGATGCAGTTGATTTTAAGGTTGGAGGGTACATGCTTAGGCAATCAAGACCTGAACACCACAGATATCAAGAGATAGTAGGTTCAACAGCAATATTAGAATCAAAAATCAGTTAAATAGATTGCGAGACACTGTTCTCGCTTTGGGAACTTTAAAGTATTAGAGCTTCCAAAGCGGTACCAGAAACCGTAGGGCTATCAATAGCTCGCAAGGAAATGGACTAGAAATACCTTGCACAGAATCTATTCACCAGAGAGGAGAATGTTAATGAGCGAACTAATCAAAACAACTCAAAATGAAAATGGTGACATTATTGTAAGCGGTCGAGATTTGTATGAATTTTTAGGTGTAAAGGACAACTACACAGATTGGTTTAAACGAATGGTCACTTATGGATTTACTGAAAACGTTGATTTTATTAGTTTATCGGAAAAATCCGAGAAACCTACTGGGGGTCGCCCAAAACTAGATCATGCTATAAAACTAGACATGGCAAAAGAGCTTTCAATGATTCAACGAAACGAACAGGGTAAACAAGCTCGACAGTACTTTATTAAAGTGGAGAAGTTCTGGAATAGTCCTGAAGTGATTTTAAAAAGGGCTATGGACCACTTAAACGCAAAAATTGATTCATTAAGAGCTAATACATTAGTGTTGGAGCGACAGGTATCAGAGATGCAACCGAAAGCACTATTCGCAGATTCTGTGTCAGCAAGTCACACTTCTATATTAGTAGGTGAATTGGCTAAACTACTTAAACAGAATGGAATCGACACAGGGCAAAAAAGATTATTTGATTGGTTACGCGAGAATGGTTACCTGATTAAACGTAAAGGTGCAGATTACAACATGCCAACACAGAGAAGCATGGACTTAGAACTCTTTGAAATTAAAGAGAGAACTATTTCTAATCCAGATGGATCAGCGAGAATCACTAAAACGTCTAAAGTAACAGGTAAAGGCCAGATTTACTTCATTAATAAATTTCTAAAAGAACAGGAGAGTGAAATATCATGAAATCAACAGCCATAACACGGAAATTGGACGAGCTTGGCCGTGTTGTAATCCCAGTAGAACTTTTCCTCAACTTAGGAATCGAGGAAAGGGATTCACTAGAAATTTTCACAAAAGAGAATAACATCATTCTACGCAAGTACGATGCTGCAAGTGTAAGCAAGGTGGGTACACAATTTGACTCTGAAAAACCATTAGGTGTTCCAGCATTAAATGAACAAAAGCAAGTAGCACTAACTCCTTTCGAGTTACCTATCGGTATGGAAATCGTTACAATTGTTTCTAATTTACCGAAAAAGATTAGTCAGTTATCAAAACTTAATCCTGCAGCAGCAATTGACATAATGCAATCGTGGGGCGACGGTAAAAAAGATGTTGAAAAACTTTGGAAAGAAACAAATGATTTACTCGATGCACCAGACAAGGTTTAGTAAAAGGGGTAGCCGAAAAGTCGGCAGACCTATTTTACTACTTGTTACAGAAACGTTGATGGCTGAGAATTCAGCCAAGAAGGTTTTGATGTGCTGAAATTTCAGCAGATGTTCTTATCTAAAAAAGGGGAGGGTGCGCAATTTTGAGCAGACCCATAAGAATTATGGCTGACATCGGGAAATACGACATCAGGATAAGATATAGGTAGCAGTACCCTACTAAATTTAAAAACAAGGAGGATTTAATTATGCAATCAACAGGTATCACACGTAAGCTAGACGAGCTAGGTCGCGTCGTAATTCCAAAGGAACTTCGCGACAATTTCGACATCAAAGAGAAGGATCCACTAGAAATCTTCACAGAAGGTAACAACATTATTCTTCGCAAATTTGAGCCAGTAAGTGAGAGCAAAATGCGTACTCAGTTTGAGTTAGAAAAGCTTCTTGGTGAACTAACTTTGGACGAGCAAAAGCGTGTAATTGAAGATGCTATCAAGCTTTTAAAAAGGTAATAGTTTATGAAGAACGGAAAACGTTTAACAGTTGCCCAACGTAAATACCTAGAATCATTGAACTTGAATAGCGAGAACTGGCTTATCTCAAAATGCACTTCTGAAGAGTGGGAGCTAATACACCGCTATACAGGACAGCCCAAAGTAATACCTGCACCTTAAAACTGAATAGGAGGAAAGCTTATGAATGATTTACAAATCAACACACAAATTCAGCAATCAGAAGCTAACGGTTTATATCAGCAAATCGAAGACATCAAGCGTAAACGTGCAAATCTAAAAGATGAACAGGACAAACTTGAAGGTAAACTGTTTGATCACATTCAAAAGCATGGCAAAGTACTAGCTTATAAGAATAACTTGCCTTATGTACTGACTGTAGGAAACGTTACAAAATCTGTTTTGAATAAAAAGGAGCTTGCTGCAGAACTTGAAGTTCCTCAAAAAGATTTGAACACTCAAGGAATTGCTGAACTTGTAGAAGAACAACGTCTCACTAGTGACATGATTCGTTCAGCTACCTACAGTGAATCAGATGTGAAGTTGAAAGCTCGTAAAGCTAAAAAGTCTGATATTGAATTAATCTTTGGAAAGTAGGTGAGAAGATGAATCAAAAACCACCAACAGATATGTTTGGGAAAGAGATTAAAGAGGGCGATGCTTATTTCGTAGTGAATGACAGAGCAGTCCATCTTGACTCGATGGAAGATTATTTTATTGAGGTATTAGAGGCAACAGTCCATGAACGTAAAAAACCGCTAACTGCTGGAACAGTTAACGGCAATGACAAATCACACCAATGATTCAGTGCTATTGTAGCACAAAAGGAGAGAAAACAAAAATGAAAATTGAAGTTACTCACGTTATTAAAGCAGATTCACAGATTGTAAGTTTAGTTAATGCATTCCTTTCAGCACTTGGTACACAATCAGAAAACTTATCAGTTGCAGATGCAGTTGAACTTACACCTAAAACTTCAGTTGAAAAAGAAGAAACTACAAAGGCATCTAAACGCACATATCTTTTCCATGAAGAATCGGGTGCAGCTATTGTGGTGAATAAGGGTGAGGAATTAACTGAGCATCTTGAAAAGGGTTTAGTTGAAATCTCAAAAACTGAATATGATCGTATTCAAGCTGAAAAACAGACTCGCATCGATAAAGCAAAAGAGCAAACTAATGTCGCTGCATCTCAATCCGGCGATGGACAATCATCTGAAACAGAGGACCACGGTATCACAATGGAAATGATTCGTGCTGAAGCTACAAAGTTGACATCGAACGGTCGTCAAGCTGATTTCAAAGCAATTTTAACATCATTCAATGCGCCAAAGCTTTCAGCTGTACCTGAAGAAAAGTACCCTGATTTACTAGCTGCTATTAAAGAAGCTGTAGGTGAAGTTTAATGACGGGCCATAGCGAGAGAGCGCATGCGCTACTTAGCGCTAGCGGCTCAAAACGATGGCTAACATGTACACCTTCTGCACGAGCAGAAGGGATATTCATGCAAGAACTTGAAGCCCAAGGTATCAAAGAACCTGAAAGTCCATTCGCTGAAGAGGGTACACAAGCACACGAGTACAGTGAAATTATTCTTGATCGTGAGCTTGGCAACATCACGAAAGCTCAAGCAACTAGACGTCTGAATAAGTTCAAAAAAGAAAAGCAATATTACGGTCCTGAAATGGAAGAAATGATTGAAGTCTATACCGACTTTGTCATGGAACGCGTTAATGCTGCAAGGCTTGAAACACCAGATGCACTTGTTCTCATTGAGCAACGATTAGATTTCAGTCAGTGGGTGCCAAACGGTTTTGGTACAGGTGACGTACTCATTGTACGAGACGGTGTACTAGAAATCATCGACTTAAAGTATGGAAAAGGCGTTGCAGTCGATGCCTATGAAAATCCACAGATGAAACTATATGGCTTAGGTGCTATCACCGCGCATGACGTACTTTACGATATTCAAGAAGTGCACATGACAATTGTACAACCAAGGCTTGACAGCATTTCTACTTTTGAAATGTCAGCTGCAGATTTATATAAATGGGCAAATGAAGAAGTGAAACCTAAAGCAGAAATGGCAGACAAGGGTGACGGTGATTATGTACCTGGTGAACATTGCAGGTTCTGTAAAATCAAATCTAGTTGTCGAGCTAGAGCTGATGAAGCACTAGAAACAGCCAAAGCAGAATTTGCAGACGATGGCACCATTGATGTGAACACACCTGAACCAGCAACACTAACGAGTACTGAGCTAGCTGAAATCCTATTTGTTGTCGATGATATCGAGAAGTGGTGTAAGGACATTAAAGCTTACGCACTGGATCAAGCTCTTAGTGGTACATCTTATGAAGGCTTTAAATTAGTAGAAGGTCGCAGTAACCGAGCTATTACCAATGAAGCCGAAGCTGTAAAGCGACTGCTTGAAAAGGGCAGTGTCAAAGAAGATGATTTATATGCACCACGTAAGCTAGAAAGTATTACCAATCTTGAAAAGAAAGTCGGTAAGAAAGCATTTGCCGAAATCTTAAAAGGGGTTATCGTCAAACCACCAGGTAAACCTGTACTTGTCACAGAAGATGATAAACGCCCTGCAATCCAATCAGCTGAATCTGCTGCAAGTGATTTTGCTGAAGATTTACTAGATTAATACCGAAACCGTTGGTTGATAAAAGTGAGGTGACACAATGAACACAACAGCAAAGGGCTTAGGTGATCGCAAAAAACAAATCATTCATTTCATCAATGAATTTAGACAACAGCATACGTTTGCACCAACAGTTCGAGAAATTGCAGATGGTGTCAACCTCACTTCAACTTCCACGGTACAAAAACATCTAATTGGATTAGTTGAAAAAGGTTATATCGAAATAGAACAGTTCAAACCTCGTACAATTCGGTTAACTGAAAAAGCATTAGATACTACAAATTGAGAGGTGGTGGAAACATGAAACGGTATTTAATCACAACAAAAGATGTAAGTGAATTTATCGAGCCTGAGCATACAAGTTTAGCAGCAGATAAAAGTAAAGCATTACTACTGTTAAGTAGCATTACAAACAATGGAGATCAACAACTTGTTTCAGTAATTGAGGTTGACATTGATACTGCAAAGGCTGTAATGCTTGAGCCTTTCTTAAATGAAAAATTCAAATTAGATTTACGTGAAAAACAATAGGAGGGTTTAACTGATGGGTGAGATTGCAGATTGGCATATTGAGCAGTTCACAAGTGGGCGATGGGCAGTTAGCTCTCACAGAACAAAAACAAGAAAACCAACATTGGAGGAATTTATAATGGCAAAACGTGAAGGTACTAAAGTAATTACAAATGAGGCTCGTATGAGCTATGCAAACGTGTGGGAACCATCATCAATTGAAGGTAATGAACCAAAGTATTCGGTTGCAGTACTTATCCCGAAATCGGATACAGATACAATCAAGAAAATTAATGAAGCTATCGAAGCTGCTAAGCAAGAAGGTAAAGCAAAATGGAACGGTAAAATTCCTGGCAACCTTAAAACTCCTCTACGTGATGGTGACGAGGAACGACCTGATGATGAAACATACGCTGGACACTACTTCTTTAATGCCACTTCTAAAAACAAACCTGGCATCGTGAAAAAAGGTACTGGTGCTGTTGTTGAAATTACAGATGAAGATGAGTTCTACAGCGGTTGCTACGGCAAAGTGGCTGTGAACTTCTATCCATTCAATGCTAATGGTAACCGAGGTATTGCTGCTGGACTACAAAACTTATTCAAAACTCGTGACGGTGAACGTCTTGCTGGTGGAGCATCTGCTGAATCTGACTTCGCTGATGAAGTAGATAATGACTTCTCTGAAGATGAAGATCTATTGGATTAATAAATCATGAAAATAGCTGTTGTTAATTTTCCTAGTAGTCTAAGTGCCACAGGTTTTGGAGAAAAAGAGTATCACTACAAAACTTATATAGAAACTCTAAACGAAAATAATTTAGTCGTTGTCGAGACAGCTACAGGATATACCGTTGCTAGATTCAAAAGGTATGTTGATGAAACAGAAGTTAAAGATTTAAAGTACATTGTTCAATTAGTCGGGTTAAAACGCCACAAGCGATTAAAAGAACAATGTGAGATAGATGCATTGCTTGATTAAAACTGCATAAGGAAGGTCTATTTTTGGGCCTTCTTTTCTTTATACCTAAAACACCTATTAAATAGGAAGAAATACAAGATTTTAGGTATAAAGAAGGGAAGGAAATACCTTTAAAAATAATAAGGAGTTGAACTGAATGGAATTCTACAGAGTAAAACCTGAAAGCAAGTACTTCGAAGCTATTCTTGCTGCACGTGAAGCTGAAAAGAAGTTATTAGAGATTACTCATGCTGTTTGTAAGGAATTTAATTTACCAGAATGTGACCAATACAGTGTGTCACCTAACTACTACTATCATGATGTAGATGTACTAGAGGGAGAACAACTAAAAGCATTCACTCAAAAAGGTATGCCGAAGAAGAATAGCAAACTTGGCAAACAGATTATTGCATTCTATGACAAACTTGTTGAAGAATCTAATCTCAAAGCAATTGAACCTGAAAGATTAGTTAACTTTTCTTATGGCGTTATGAGACGCCAAGGTGAGACACTTGAACGCTTAAATGGTGTAGATACTATGTACATCAAATCCGATGCTGAATTTAGATTTGGGGCTTTGGATTACTTAGAAGAAGTCACTGAAGCTGAATATGTTAAAGCTTATCTTGCTGCTCTTGAAGCGAAAGAAGGTGTTAAGAATGAAACCAAAGTTTGATATCAATCAACGTGTATGGGTATCAGTTCGAAACACTGTAGAACAATCTAAGCCCTACATTACTGAACACATCATCACTCGTATTGAAAAAGGTGCCATTTACGCTCAACCTGTGAATCATTTACACGAACGTCGCTTTCATATTCATACACTAACAAACAAGCACAAAAACAGTAAGTATGAATTTAAGCTATGGGCTAGTGTGGAGGACTTCTGGAAAGCTGTAGAGGAGGGGTTTTATGCGTGAGATTAAATTTAGAGTATACGGCGAAATTTACAGTTATGAAAATCAAATGGTTTATTTAACTGACGATGATAACTTATTCATAAGTAGCGAAGGTAAGCTATGTGAGGTCATACAGACGGAAGGTGGCTGCCATTACACAGAACCTGATCATCAAGTATTAATGCAATTTACAGGAATTAGAGATAAGAACGGCAGAGAGATTTTTGAGGGAGATATTGTTAAGTATACATTCATAGATGGAGAGCATGAGAATACTAGAGTTGTAAAAATTTATAACGATGGAATGCATTTCAAAATGTATGAACTGTATCGAGATTATTGGTTAAAGAAAATTAATGGTGTCCTTCAAGTAATACATGGTCACTTAACTATTTATAAAGGTCAAACCCAACTGCTCTCTAATATAACGGGACTTGTAATCTATTCTTACGAAGTCATAGGCAACATTTACGAAAATTCTGAACTACTGGGTGGTGACAGAAATGGCTCGATTAAAGTCCATTAGGATAAGCACTATTAGTTGGAATGTACAATTTGAAGATGTTGATGGTAGCTATTATGACTATGTTGCATCGCTGTATTCCAACAACAATGAAAGTCACCTAAATATTATTCGAGAATTACAAAATAAAGGTTGGCGTTCAATAAATACTTCCGATAACGATATATCAATTCTCGAAAAGGATAGACATATTATTCGATTATCAAAGTTATGGGTTGATGAAGAATCACACCTAGCGCTATTGGAAGATTGGGGGTGAAACTTAAATGCAAACACTCAATATCGACATAGAAACCTATTCAAGCTATGACCTAAAAAAGGTTGGTGTCTATAAATACTGTGAAGCACCTGACTTTGACATACTCATCTTTGCTTATTCCGTGGATGGGCATCCAACAAAAACAGTCGAGCTTGCTAGAGGTGAAACTATCCCGCCTGAAATTATTGAAGCTTTGGTAAATCCGAAAGTTTTGAAGAAAGCATTTAACGCACAGTTTGAGCGTGTTGCTCTTAGTGCATATCTTGCAAAAGAATACATCGACTTAACTGAAGGTTTTGGAGAAGGAAACTACCTAAATCCTAAACAGTGGCGCTGTACGATGGTTGACGCTATGAAAGCCGGATTGCCAGCAACACTTAAAAATACTGCTCTTGCATTGGAGCTCAATGAACAAAAAGACAGCGCAGGTACACACTTGATTAACTTTTTCAGTAAACCACGTAAGCCGACAAAAAACGACAAGCGTACTCGCAATATGCCAGAGGATGATTTGGAAAAGTGGAATGCTTTCGTTGAGTATTGCCGACAGGACGTAGAAACCGAAAAGGCAGTCGGCTATGCAGTTGATCCGTATCTTAATCTCGGCAGTAAGTCAGACCGTTTCGAGATGGCGCTGTATCATTTGGATCAAGAGATTAATGATCGTGGTGTCCTTCTAGATATGAAAGTTGTTGAAGGAGCTCTTGCAATCGATGAAGCCTACAAAGCTACATTGATGAAAACTGGACAGGAAATCACTGGATTAGAGAATCCCAATAGCCCTAACAAATTGCAAGCATGGTTCAAAGAGCAAGGCTTAGAGCTTCCTAACCTTCAAAAAGAGACAGTGAAAAAAGCAATTAATGAAACGGATGGCGACATCAAAACAATGCTTGAAATCAGGCAGGAACTATCTAAAACGAGTACTGCCAAGTTCGTAACCATGAAAGCTGCTGTTTGTTCAGATGGAAGAGTAAGAGGATTATTACAGTTTTACGGTGCTAGCCGGACTGGTCGTTGGGCTGGACGCTTGGTACAGGTGCAGAATCTACCACAGAACAAGATCACAGATTTAGATATTGCTCGGGAAATAGTTGAAAATTCCGACTTGTTCACTCTTGAAATGCTGTACGATCAAGTGCCATTTGTTCTCTCACAATTAATCCGAACAGCATTCATCCCCTGCGAGAAAAAAACATTTGCAGTAAGTGACTTTAGTGCAATCGAGGCTCGGGATATAGCGTGGTTAGCAGGCGAGAAATGGCGCCTAGAAGTGTTTAATACACACGGTAAGATTTATGAAGCATCAGCAGCACAGATGTTTAAAGTACCAATTGAAACGATTGATAAGGGTTCACCATTACGCCAAAAAGGTAAAGTGGCAGAACTAGCACTCGGTTATCAAGGTGGAGAAAATGCATTAATAACAATGGGTGCACTTGATATGGGTATCACACAAAAAGAACTTAAACCATTGGTTGATGCATGGCGCAAGGCGAACCCTAAAATCAAAAAGCTTTGGTGGGACATTGAAGCTGCTGCAATGAGAGCTATCGAAAATCCTGGTGAAATTATTCCTTTCAACAAAGGTATGAAGTTCTTCATGCTTCATGGTTCTCTCATGATGCAACTGCCAAGTGGTCGTAGACTTTGCTACTACAAAGCTAGATTACGAGATCATCAAAAGTTTGAAGGCAAACAAGAAATCGTCTTTTGGGGTGTTGATGGTACCACAAAAGCTTGGTGTGAGACGTCAACATACGGAGGGAAATTAGTCGAGAATGCGGTACAAGCAATCGCTAGAGACTGCTTAGCCTTGTCGATGCTACGCCTAGATAGAGAAGATTATCCAATCGTAATGCACATCCATGACGAGGTTGTCGTGGAATCAGAGCCGGATACGATTGCAATCATTGAGGAAATCATGGGCCGACCTATCAGTTGGGCTGAAGGGTTACCTTTAGAAGCTGACGGCTTCGAAACCACATTCTATAAAAAAGATTAGGAGGATTTATATGTCAATGGATTTTGGGTTGGTAGGAGTAAATTGTAAAAGCTCACAAATAACAGATAATTATAAACTTATTGACCTGGTAACTGCTTATAACCAAATCAGTTTTGATGCATCTCAAGATGAAATGGACGGGGCTGTCCTAGGTGCTGAAATTGCAAACCTTGAATTTGCAATGGACAGGGTGCTTGATGAAGGTGATAGATATATGTTCCTTGTTCTATCTGGAAAACTGAAACTGTTGTTAGCAAAGGCTCGTGAAGCAAATGAAGCGTTTTGAAACACTCCTGAAGCACGCTAAGAATTTTACTGATTTAGACGCTGAAAAAGATGCATGTCATGTCGTTCATATTGATGCTGAAGGAAATTTGTTTATGACGAGTGCAGTTACTGCTGTTCTAGCTAATAATGTGTGCCCAAACGAACCAAATCGCACAATTACGATAAATGGCAAACCTTCAAATGTGCCAGTGTATGAATACTCGAAGTTCTTTAATTTTGAAATTACAGAAACACTCGAATTAGATGTGAAAGAAATGCTGCTCTTAACTCAAGCACTTGAAGCAGTGAAAAAGGTTGAGGGTGCTTCACCTTTAGGGGTATTTCGGTTTGAAACAGAGGGCGACCAATACAAAATCTACTACCAAGGAATTGAGTTTACTAGCACTTATCATCTGATGGGTAAAGGTCCTAACCAAAGCGAAGTTAACATCCATTTTGATGTATCGCTGTTAGCAAAGACGTTCAAGCTTTTGAATGACTTAGGTTTATTGTCTTGTAAAATGCAGTTTACTGACAAGATGCATCCATGTTATTTCAGTTCAAATGATGAGGCAGTAAAGGTTGCTATGATGCCTTGTAGGACTTATTAGATAAAAAATGCGAAGTAAGGGAGCTACTAAAATGAGAAATGTAATTTTTGACGTAACACCAGAAACTGTTCAAAAGGTAGCAGAACAGATTACTGAAAATAATCCTGATAGCATGGCAGTTTTAGCGCCAATGTCTGGTAATTGCTCTGTACATGCACCAAGTAAATCGGGTAAACACAAAGGTTATCATCGAATTAAATTAGAAGTGTGGATACCAGAGGATGCGATAAAAGGTGAAAATGCATTGCATGATTTTGGATTAGTAACTTTGCTACGATTGCCAAAATCCAGAGTGCAACCACATTTAATTCGTAATGAAGATGAATGACCACTGGATAAATTTTGTTCAATACGAAGGGAGAATGAAATGATGGAAAAATGGCAATTAGATGCTCTTAATTTTGAAGTAAAAGCGATTGAAACGTTTTTAGGTTTTAAATTTGAAGGTGAAACAATTGAAGAAAAACAAGAGTTTGTAGCAGCCCATAAAGATAAGCGTACAGAGGTTACAAGTGAATTATTAAGACAAGCCTATGAGGATTATGTTAAAAATCCAACACAATCATAATGAACATTTTGAGTAAAGATTTGAGGTGATAATTTAATGGTTTACTCAATAGTATTTTTCGTCATCATACTATCAATTTTCATCCAAGATTTAGGTCTTATTTATGCGCTGATCGCTTTTTGTGGTTTGGCGGTATATAGCGAATTATTTCGAATTAGAATCGTGTTGCAAAAAAAATCTAACTAAATAATCTGAACAACAATCCTATAACCATAAAGGGGCTGAACCTATGAAACAGATGATAAAAATCATCCGCAAAATTGATATTGAACGTGAGTATCGACACATGTTAGAACTTGAACAAGATTACGAGCTTGCTAGTTTATCTAAAGCACTGAAAGATAGCGATAATGCTGAAATCATTCGCAGTAAAAAGCGACTGTCAGAAATTCATAGTGATCTTGAGGAAATGGCAAATTACAGTTAGAAAGTGGGTGGCTTTATGGATCGCAAAGAGGCTAAAGCCAAACGTAAAAAGCTTGGATTACAAGAACGTAGATTGAAAGAGAAGCATTGTGACGATTGCTCAATGAAAGGTCAAGATGTAACAGCTTGTGAAGGCTGTCCTATTTTTAACAAAATAACTGTGCTTGGTGAAAAGTATATAGCTGTTACACGCCAATACCGTAGAGCTAACAATATTAAAGAGATTGATGATTCCATTATCGCACCAATAGAACCTAGGGTTATAACGGCAATAGGACAGGCTTGGAATGAGTGGAAGCAAACCGCAAAAGAGCATGGTGTAAGTAGAAGTCTTTTTAACACTCGTATGAAGAAGGGCTTGAGCCCTGAAGATGCAGCAACTCATCCTGTACGACAAAGACGATTTACTGATGAACAAATTGCTATTGCGCTGAAGAACGGATTACCGTATGGAACAATCGTCACTCGTCTAAAGAGAGGTTGGTCAGTAGAGGATTCCATAACAGTACCAGCGCAAAGAGCACAGGCAGGAGAGGATATTGCCAATGAAATTAATAACTTTGCATAACCAACGTTTATCGATGCTACGGCAGGTCGATAAGCTGACTGATAGTAAAAGTGAAGACATATTAGCGTACAGTACTATCGGTGATTCGTTAATGGATAATCTGAACCAAATAAGAACATTCCGTGTTGCACCTGTCCAGCCAGAGCCTGTTTACACAGTGAAAAAGCAGTCGGTAAAAATGAGAATTAATGAAAGCGAAGGTGTAATGATGACTAAGCAATTAACGGCAGAAATGTATCATGATTTCAAAGCACAAAGGTTAACAGATAGAGCGATTCGTGAAAAAGTAAAGCTTGATAACAATAAGTTCTATAAATTTAAACAAGATAACGGACTTATTGGCGTTTACGGCAAAGTAGCTGAATCAGAAGACAAGCAAGAAAGTGCTTCAACTTCACAAGAAAAAAGCGTTAAGGTGCCTGCTGTTGATTCCGACCGTATCACAATTCTTGAAAAGGAATTAAATGATTTTAAGGCACAGTTAAAAGATGCTATGACATTCATCGAGTCGTTAAAAACTGAAAATACTTCACTGAATGAACAATTATGGGGCAATCGTCTTCAAGTGTTGTATGCGAAACAGGCTGAGCTTGAAACCTTTATTGCTAACAAACATGGTATTTCAATTCATGACTACCTAGATGAACAACAGCTTGCTATCCTAGTGGAACTTGCTGAATCGGCTAATGAGTGGCAAGGCTTCAAGTATTGGAAGCAGAACAAGAATATAGATCGCGAGAAGTTACTTGAGGAAACAGTCGATGTACTACATTTAATCTTAGCTCGCGGGATTGTTCTTGGTTGGCAGGCTGCAACTGTTAAAGCGATGAAGAATCAATCCATTACAGGTCAATACAAAGCACTTATGCAGTCTATTGTAACTGATGAAGAAAGCAAAATTACGTACGCTATAGCAGTTAACTTGTATATTGGATTAGTTGAAATGCTTGGCTTCACATGGCAAGAAGTTGAAACAGCTTATGCCAAAAAACATCAAGAGAACATTGATAGACAAAACAACGATTACTAGTTTTGATAGGATGATTTCGTAAACCGTTGGTTGATAAAAAGGGGCTGAAGCCATGCACCAAAAAGAATATGACAACCTGTTACTTGATGTAAAACGGCTTCGAGAAAAACTTGTACAAATGGATGCTGAACTACGACATTACCGTACTCGTACTTACAAGGGGTGCGGTAATGAGGGCATAGAAGCTTATGAGGAGTTTAAACGTCGCGAAAAACTACGCGCTGAGGTCCGAAATGAGCTTAAACATAAGAACGTACGTATCTCAGAGCTTCAAAGACTGATAAACCAAAAACGCCAAAAGAAAAATGAAAGACGTTCAAATCTGTTTCTACAACGATTTAAAGACAACACAAGATTGGTCATTAGTGATGATCAATACGAGCTTATTTTGAAAATGACAATGGATGGTGAAAACCAATGCTTGAACAAATGAAAACGTGGCTGTCGGATAAGTTGAAGCCCAACACAAAACAATCGGCAACAGCGGTAGCAGAGCATTATACAACTGATTATTTCCGAGAGCTTATTCAATCTCAGACGCATCAGATTGTACAGTTGGAGGCAAAGGTTGCTGCTTTTGAAGCACAGCAATCAAACGATATTCTATCAGAGGTTCAGTCAATCTTCATGAAGCAGACGGAAAAAGGGATCCGCAAGTATGGTGAAACTGTACGAGTCAATAATCTTTCACAAGTGGAATGGTGCCAGCATGCTTTAGAGGAACACGCTGATAGCATGGTTTACTTAATGGCTTTGAAAAAGTCTTTAGAGGAGAGTGAAGCTAATGGACTTGAAACAAGCTGAAGCTGTAATTGAAGGTCACGAAAATGGAGATTCCGTGTACGAACAAGAGTACATTGACGCTTTGGAAGTAATAAAAGATTACATGGCTAAACAGGTTTCACATTGGAAGACAGAAGCCCTGTCGGCTCGTACAGCATTGAAATATGCACAAATGTATAGTCGTACGAGCTTTCAGGACTGGAAAAAAGCTTGATAAATAGCACTAAATCGAATAACAAATATATTAATTAAAATTAAATTGTAGTTCTTCCAATATGAAGTTTTCTCTTCTGAAGTCTAAACTAGCCATTAATAAAAAGGCTCTTAAATAATAAGCAAATACATCTCGTTCGTTGGGTGTAACTTTGATATTAATTTCTTCAGTAGCATCTGAAAACGTAATATTTATTGAAATATTTGGAGTTTCTTCAAAATTATATTTAAATGTCAGGGAGTCAAAAGAGTTATCAGTTGAAACTAGCCAAAGTTTGTTGTGTCCAGTTATATTGGCAGTTGCCGATTCTATTACTGAAATACTTGCTGAAACTAAATCATAATAAGACTCTAAATCTTGAATAATGGGCACTTTATATTCATGCTCCATTCTATTTCTAAGTTGGTTTAACCTAGACATTGATCTAGATTCGATAATTCCTGAGTTCCTTAGGAAATCTAATTTATGATTAAACCTCAAATTATTACTTTTTGAAAAATTGAATAGATTTATCTGATATAAAAATAAATCAAATTGGCAATCTAAAGCTCTTTTCAGGTGAGAGACACAATTTATTATATGGATAGAATTGTTTATATCATGTGAAGTTATACTATTTAATTCTATTCTTGCAAATCTTAAAAAGTCACGAGGAAATATTTCGAAATTAGGAAACTCAACCCCTATGCCACCTGAACCATCATATTGGATATTATGAAAGTTAGATGTTAGAAAATCTCTTAATATTTTAATTTTGTCCATTTATTGATAATACTCCTTTAATTAAGGTAACTGGCCAATTCTTTAGACTATAGAATTGAAAGAAAGCGATGAGAGAGTTATTAACAAACTTTACTAAATTTGTTTTTACAATCGTATTATTTTAATATTGTTGCTGCTATTGAATTTAAACTTGTTTTTAGCTCTTTGGTTTTAGCTTCCTTTTCTAACATAACAAGTTTTTCATCAAGAATTAGCTCGATAGCATACTTCGTAATTTCGAAATATTCTTTACATTCATCTTCGCTTAATTCATGGATACCTTTACTCAGTATTCCATATAATTGAGGAGTTTCAATTAGTATGCTCGGCAATTTATGCTTTAACTCTTTAATCTTTTCTTTCATTCGTAAGTTACTGAAATCTTTAACATCCCAGTCATCATCATTTTGGGCTTCTAGGTGTTTTTCTTCAATTAAGTCTTCAAAGATTCTACGTAAATAAACGTAGGACCCAGCTCCGATACCGTGAGAACGAAGCCCAATTGCTGTATTAAGGTTAGTGTAGTCTTTCTTCAATAGCTTTTTATATCTTTCTATATCATTTTTTTCCAAAGCAGCAACTGCAGGAAATTGTCCGATTTTAAAAACACTAGTTTCATTAAATTTTAATGTGAAAACGTAACTGTGTTTGATATCCCTGCTACAGCTAAAATAAAAATTATAAACATTTCCATCAAGGTAATTATTTTCTATAAATGATTCGTGATAAGGTATTACAAATTGATAGCTATCTATTGCAGTGGGCTTATTAGTCATATGAAAAGTTGAATCTTTCTTACAATGAATACAGTGCATATCAACATTTGTTTCTAATTTATTTTGTAAGAAAATTAATAATTCTTCGTTAGTATCATTTTTAAATGAGACCTCTTCATATAGCCCTGTTTTTGTTATTAAGTCTTCAAAAGTATGAGTTTCCATTGAGTTACCACCTTATTTGAAATAATAGTTATATTATACTAACTGTTTCCAAATAAGGCACTATTAATTTTAAGAAAGGGTTGAACCTCATGCAAGAGCCAGTAGACAACGAGAAAAAAAGAATAAACATACAACATGATGGGTTAGTTACAATCGCAACGGCAACTAGCCGTAGAAGTACAGCATGGAAAAACAATGACATGTCGTACAGTGACTTCCTGAAAAAGCTGTCTACGACTGTAAGAACAAAAGAATCGCTAGCTGAGTATATGAAGCTCTCAAAGGATGAACAAGGCTCTATTAAAGATGTCGGCGGATTCGTGGCTGGTAGCTTAAAAGGTGGTAGACGTAAGGCTGATACCGTGGCTTGGCGTCAACTCATTACATTAGATGCTGACTTCATCCAAGGCGACTTCTGGGACGGTGTGACAGCCTTTTTCGATAATGCCTGTGCAATTTATAGCACGCACAAGCACATGTCTAATAAGCCTCGTATCCGTTTAATTATTCCACTGTCACGTCCAGTGTCAGCTGAGGAATATGTAGCAGTAAGTAAGAAGTTGGCTGAGCAATTTGGTATCGATTATTTCGATGATACAACCTATCAACCACATCGTCTGATGTACTGGCCGTCTACTGCAAATGATGCTGAGTACGTGTTTGATTATCAAGATGCACAGTGGTTAGACCCGGCTGAGATTCTAAAGCTTTATAAAGACTGGCGTGATCCTAACGAGTGGCCTGAGTCCAGTCGTCAACGCGAAAGCCGAAAGAAAATGGCGGACAAGCAAGGTGATCCATTAACAAAGCATGGTATGGTGGGAGCGTTTTGTCGGACCTATTCAATTACCGAAGCCATTGAGACATTCCTGTCTGATGTTTACACAGATGCAGGGGATGGACGCTATACGTTTAATGGGGGTTCAACTACTGGTGGCTTAGTCTTGTATGATGATGTATTTGCCTATAGTCACCATGGCACAGATCCAGTCAGTGAACAGCTTGTAAACGCCTATGATTTGGTACGGTTGCATCTATTTAATGATTTAGATGAGGATGCCAAAGAAGGTACGCCAGTCAATCGTTTACCTTCAGCAAAAGCCATGAATGATAAAGTACGTGCGCTTGATAGTGTGAAAGTGATGCTTGCAGATGAACGGATTAAAAGCGCTGCTGAAGACTTTGACCTTGAAGATGATGTATCGGATAGAGAAGAAAAGTCACAAGATGACGGATTATGGAAAGCTAAATTCGATATTAATAAAGCTGGTGAGCTTGAAGTTACAGCAAAGAATCTCAAGCTGATTTTAGAAAATGACCCGCACTTAAAAGGTTGTTTTGCTTTCAATGAGTTTAGTAGACAACCTGAAGTTCTAAGAGACTTGCCATGGCGTAAGAAAGATAAAGGTGTCGGCTGGTCCAATGGTGATGATGAGGATTTACGCAACTATTTAGATATGGTGTGGTCGATTACAGGGAGTTCTAAAGTTGCGGATGCACTTGGCGGCGTGCAGCGTTCGAATACGTTCCATCCTGTGCGTGACTATTTAAATAGTCTAGAGTGGGACGGCGTAAACCGTACGGATACTCTACTTATCGATTTCTTAGGGGCTAGTGATACGGAGTACGTTCGAACAGTGACTCGCATGACGATGGTTGCAGCAGTTGCACGCATCTACGAGCCTGGTTGCAAGTATGATTTCATGCTGACACTTGTGGGTCCCCAGGGTCTTGGTAAATCCATGCTGTTTAACATGTTAGGTCGCAATTGGTTTAGCGACAGCTTGACATCTATTCATGGTAAAGAAGCCTATGAGAGTTTGCACGGAGTGTGGATTATGGAAATGGGAGAGCTTGCTGCAACTAAGAAAAGTGAAGTCGAAACAATTAAACAATTCTTGTCTAAACAAGTGGACCGTTACCGGGTTGCTTATGGTAAACGACCTGAAGAGTTTCCACGCCAATGCATCTTTATTGGTACGACGAATGAGCATGAGTTTCTTCGTGATCGCACAGGAAACCGTAGATTTTTACCTATAGAAGTACAAACAAATAGTAAGCGTAAGTGGAAAGAACTTGATAGTGAGAAGGGACTCCTTGAAATCGATCAGTTATGGGCAGAGGCAGTACATCTGTATAGAAGTGGTTCGCCTTTATACTTGGATGAGGCGATGGCGTCCGAGGCACTTAATATGCAGTTAGCCCATACAGTAGAGTCGACGTATGCAGGACAAATTCTGAGTTTCTTAGAAAAACCAATTACATCAGATTGGTATAAAAAGTCGATTAACGACCGCAAATTAGCCATGCGTGAAAATGAATTTGCTGACGATTTTACAGAGGAAGAGGAGGAGCTTCTAGAAGAAAATGAAGCACTAGAAACGCAAAAATCAGATGTGAAATTACGTGAAAAAGTATGTGCATTAGAAATTTGGTGTGAGTGTTTAGGGAAGGATAGAGGGTCATTTCCTATGCATGAAAGTCGGGAAATAAATTCGATTTTGGCGACCTTACCAGGTTGGAAACCTCATAAATCTACACTAAAATTTGGTGCAGATTACGGCACACAGAGAGCATTTATACGGACAGAAAAGTAACAATTCTTACAGAATGTAGGGTAAACAAACTCTAAAATTAACGGCAACAAAGTCAGAAAACGGCAACAAATCACAATGCACTAGTTCGTTAAAGTGAGTAAACAAAGACAACAAGGGTAAACAGTCTTTGTTGCCGATTCTTGAAGCCGAAAACCCTTGGGGTTACTGGATTTATATACTAAGGTAAACAAAGTAAACAAATAATATCTATTGAGATGTATTTTATATATTAGGTATATAGTATAGGTAATATATGTAAATAGCATATACCTAATACGCCTAATTCAATAATACTCTATATACGTATGTGTAATTGTTGCCTTGTTTACCTTTCAGCTTGGAGGTAAAAATCAGATATGAGAGAATCGCAAATTGAAAATTATTTGAAACGAGAAATTGAAAAACTCGGAGGACTTTGTCTTAAATTCGTCAGTCCGGGAAATAAAGGTGTGCCTGATCGAATCATTATCTTGCCAAACGGCCAAGTGATTTTTGCAGAATTAAAAAATGAAACAGGAAAGCTTTCAGCACTACAAGTTAAAATGCAAGAAACATTAAAGCAGTTAAATTGCAGAGCTTTGGTGTTGACTTGTAAACCGTCGGTTGATAAACTAATAGTCGAATTGAGGGATGAACTATGACGAACTTCATTCCACACGCATACCAAAAGGTTGCAATTGAGCGCATTATTGAAAACCCAGCATATGCCTTACTACTGGATATGGGATTGGGTAAAACAGTATCAACGTTAACAGCGGTTGATGAATTGAAAAATGACTACTTTGATGTCGAGAAGGTGTTAGTCATTGCACCTAAACGTGTTGCAGAAGATACATGGACACGTGAGGTTGCCAAATGGGAGCACCTGAGACATTTAAAAATAAGCAAGGTTCTTGGAAACGAGCAACAAAGACGAAAAGCCCTTCAAAAACAAGCCGACATCTACGTGATTAATCGTGAGAATGTAGAGTGGCTTGTATCTTACTACGAAAACGGCAAGACTTGGCCTTTTGACATGATGGTCATCGATGAGTTATCGAGCTTCAAGAATCCCAGTTCGAAAAGATTCAAGGCACTACGAAAAGTGCGTACACGTACAAAACGAGTGGTGGGTTTAACTGGTACACCAGCACCAAATAGCTTGATAGACTTATGGTCACAAATCTATCTAATCGACATGGGCGAACGATTGGAAAAGACGTTTACGGCATATAAGCGAAATTATTTTATTCAGGATCCATATCGTATATATCACACGGAATTACGTGAAGGTGCTGAACAGCAAATCTACAGCAAGATTGATGATGTCTGTCTGTCCATGAAAGCAAAAGACTACTTGAAAGACTTACCTGCTGCGGTCATGAATGTGGTTGAACTTGACTTAGCGCCAAAGGAAAGAGAACTCTACAATCAGCTAGAAAAAGATTCACTACTGCTATTTGCAGATGGTGATATTGTTGCAACGACAGCTGCTGTTTTAAGTAACAAACTATTACAACTATCCAGTGGTGCAGCATACAACGATAACGATGGTGTGCAGATTATTCATAGTGTAAAACTGGATGCGTTAGAGGAAATCGTTGAAGGCGCGCAAGGTAAGCCTGTATTAGTTTTTTATAACTACAAGCATGATGTAGAACGCATAAAGAAGAAGTTTAAACAAGCAAGGGAGTTAGTAGATTCTAGCACAATCGAGAAATGGAACAATAGAGAAATTGAATTACTTTTAGCGCACCCTGCATCAGCCGGGCATGGTTTGAATATGCAAGACGGTGGTCACACCATCGTATGGTATGGACTAAATTGGTCACTAGAGTTGTACATGCAAGCTAATGCAAGGCTTCACCGTCAAGGCCAGAAAGAAACAGTCGTAATACACCACTTAGTGTTAAAAGACAGCATCGATGAACGAGTGATGTCTGTTCTGCAAGGTAAAGAACAGCAACAGGAAGCACTGATGGAAGCCGTTAAAGCCCGTATGAGCGAGGTGTTAGGCTTTGATTGATTTAATACTTGAATATAAACGTGGCAAGAAAGAATTAACTAAACTTAAATTTGACGATGAACAAAAACAGAAGCTTGTGAATGAGATGATTGCTGACATGGATTTTGCAATTGAGTGGATGCGGATAGGAAAACGACCTAATTTCCAAAGCAAAGCCATTGAGCAGAAATCTGCCTATGAACGTAGACAGTTAATTAATATGGATTTATTCCCATGCTTAGAAATAGTACCTGAACGCACAATTAGTGAATACCGGAAAAAAGCAGTTATGCAAGTATTAATGGCCTTATCCGAACGTCAAATGAATTGTTTTTTGCTTCACACTGCACATATGAGGAGTATGGATGAGATAGCATTTGAGTTAGGAATTAAGAAAGCAACGGTTCAAAAACATATTGAACTTGCAAGATTGAAAATCGATGAAATAGCAAAAAGTATAGCAATCTAAAGTAAACGGTTATAAATCTTGATACTTGAAAGCATCATACGATAATCATACGCACCCCCTGTATTAGTGAAGGGGTATAATATCGACGAAATGATGAACGCCCTACACATAAGCCATTCACGCATAAAGCGTGGGTGGTTTTTTCGCTAAAAGGAATACATAAAAAATCCTAATCAGGAATGGAAGTGAGTTGTTTATGATATGACAAATTGGGACGTTATTCGAAACGAATGGGAAACTTCAAGAATCACATTAATTGAGCTAGCAGAAAAGCACAGTGTAAAAGAAGGCACACTTAAAAGCAGGAAGAGTCGAGAAGGGTGGAAAAAGGTTGCAACTAAAAAAGATGCATCCAAAACGAAAAAGATGCAACCATCTAAAAAAAATGCTACTTCTAATGCACCGAGAAAGCGAAGTGGCAACCCGAATCCACAGAATCAATTTTCCAGTCGGAACAACCCTAAACTAGATCACGGACTGTTTGCAAAGTATCTTCCTGACGAAACGCAGGAAATCATCGAAGCAATGAATGCAAAGTCTGCTGCTGACTTAATGTGGGATCAAATCACGATTCAATACGCTGCAATCTTACGAGCTCAGAAAATCATGCATGTTGAATCAAAAGACGAAATGATTAAAGAGCTCAAACGAGAGAAGCTGCAAGGTGGTAAAAATCCATCACAAGAAACTGAGTACGAGTTTCAATTTGCTTGGGAAAGACAGGCACAACTGCTTACAGCTCAATCAAGAGCCATTACTGAACTACGTACCTCCATTAACCATTTTATTAAATTAGCTGATGAAGCTGACGAGCGTCGCCTGAAACTAGAACAGATGCAGTTGTCCATTGACAAGACGAAAGTTGAAATTGAAAAGCTTGGTTCAGATGACGAAACAGGATCGTTCGAAATTAAAATTGTCGGCAAAAAAAGAGAATAATTTTATGCAAGAAATACCGGGAAATAAAAAATAGTAGTTCTTGTAAAGCTTGATAAATCAACAATGTATAAAATAATGCATAATCAATAAAAAGTGGAGTTAGAAGAACGTTGATATAGCAACGTTTGTGAATTGATTTACTTCCGAAAACTGAAATTATGTAAACCCAAAACGAATAATAAATTCATGAAATGTATAAGGAGCTGAGTGAGATATGACTCTTTCAGTCGAGAAAGAAGTGAATCCGCATTTTGAAGATTTCCTTTTCGACTGGCGTTGTAAAACTCAACTCCTTGTCGGTGGATACGGTTCTTCGAAATCTTATCATGTAGCATTAAAAATACTTTTAAAGTTGTTAGAAGAAAAACGTACAGCTCTAGTCGTTCGTGAAGTTTACGATACGCACAGGGACAGTACGTTTTCTTTGTTTACAGAAATCATTGAGGACCTCAGTTTATCTGGAAAGATAAAGACAAGTTCGTCACCAATGACAGTGAAGTTTCCAAACGGATCAAAGATAATTTTCCGAGGCATGGATAAGCCTGAAAAGCTAAAATCCATCAACAACATTTCACTCATCTGGTTAGAGGAATGTAGCGAGATTAAATATGCTGGCTTCAAGGAATTACTTGGTCGTTTACGACACCCAACATTAGAGCTCTTTATAATCCTTTCAACGAATCCAGTTTCAAAAGGAAATTGGGTGTACAAGCATTTCTTTAAAAACGAAATGGAAGAATACTTTGTCTTGGATGATGAGGAACTTTATAAGCAACAAACAATCATTGTAAACAACACTTATTATCATCACTCAACAGCAGACGATAATTTGTTTCTACCAGAGAGCTACATTGAGCAGTTAGATGAGATGGCTTTATACGACCCTGACTTACACAGGATTGCACGTAAAGGGCGCTTCGGGGTGAATGGTATTCTTGTCCTGCCACAATTCGAAACAAAGCCACATGATGAGGTAATGGCTGAGATAGCACTGATTAGAAAGCCATTACGTAAAAACGGGATGGACTTTGGTTTTGTAGATTCCTACAATGCTGTTTTGCGTATGGTTGTTGACCACGAAAATAAATGGCTGTATATCTATTGGGAGTACTACAAGCGTGGTATGACAGATGATAAAACTGCTGATGAACTAGAAGTAGAAGGGTTAAAGAAATCAATTATCAAAGCTGATAACGCTGAACCTAAAACTATCGCTTACTTTAAGCAGCGCGGATTTCGCATGTATTCTTGTAAAAAGCTGACACGACTTGAGAACACAAAAAAGATGAAACGTTTTAAAAAGATCATCTGCTCTGATGCATGCGTGAATACTATTCGAGAATTGAAGGAGCTTACCTTTAAAAAGAATCCCAAAACTGATGAAATTATAGAAGATGAATTCAATATAGATCCGCACACATTCTCTGCAATGTGGTATGGACTTGATGACTATGAAGTGGCTAGCGTGAAAGGTGTCAATTCAAAATAAGGAGGCGTGAGCATGAACGAATACATCACATACATCGACGAAAAAGGCGTTACGCCTCTTCTGCTTGATAAATTAGTTACAGAAACTAAAGCTGAACGAAATAAACGTTTACTCAACTACAATCGGTACAAAGTTGAACTATCTGCAGTACCAATTTTAACACGTAAACCAACTGATTATGCGCAAGGTAATGATCATGTGGTACGAGTTGACGACAAGGTGAATAATACCCTAAACAATCCACTTGATGCTGAAATTGTAGACACAAAAGTTGGCTATATGTTTGGTAATCCAATTTCATATGTGGTAGATAAACAAGCTCATAACCTCTCAAAATTAGCAGAGGTAATTGAGCTTTTTAATTTGCGAAATTCCGTTGATGATCTTGATAGTGAGTCGGGTAAGAAAACAGCTATTTGCGGCTATTCTGCACGGCTGTTGTACATTGACACTGATGGAAATGAACGAGCAATGGTAATTGATCCATGGGAAACAATTATCCTTTCACCTACAGATGTGAGCGAGCCGAAATACGGTTTCCGCTATTTTAAGAGTGCTGAACTGGATGCTGAAGGCGAAAAGGTAGAAATAGAGCAGCTCGTATTTTACGATGCGACAACTGAAAGGCTTTATACTCGCGCTGATAAAGATTCACCATTTGTACTGAAAGATGAGCGTAAGCATTTATTCGACTACTGCCCGTTATTTGGTGTTCCAAATAACGAGGAACTACAGGGTGATGCTGACAAGGTGTATAACCTGATTGATGCTTATGATCGAACGATATCCGATGCCTCCAACGAAATTGAACAGTGGCGCTTAGCTTACATGGTACTAAAAGGTATGGGAATGGATGAAGAAGATGCCCAAAAAGTAGCACGTACTGGTATTTTCGAGCTTATGGGCGAGAATGACGACATTAAATACCTAACCAAAGAAGTTAATGATCAAATGATTGAGAATCATTTAAACCGTCTTGAAGAAAACATCATGCGGTTAGCAAAGAGCGTAAATTTCAGTGACGATTCCTTTGCAGGAAATGCAAGTGGAGTTGCAATGAAGTACAAGCTCATGGCGCTTGAGAACAAATGCAAAACGATGGAACGAAAGTTTATAACTGCATTACGATACCAGTTTAAAGTATTGTGTAGCGCATGGGCCAAGAAGGGTATCTGCCAAAAGGATGATTACTTGAAAGTTTGGTATGAGTTTAAGCGTAACTTACCTGTTGATTTACTATCTGAAGCACAGGCTTCACAAGCAATGAAAGGCCAAGTGTCAGAGCGTACACGTCTTTCTAAGATGTCTATAGTAGATGATGTTGAATATGAACTTGAAGAGATGCAAAAGGACACTAAATTGTATGGTAATGGTTTGGAGCAATTAGACGATGAATAATCTACTTCTCCTACGTTAAATAGTTTCAATTAATAGACAGATAGTGAAGCACAAATATTAATACCTGAGCACTTTTAATATTGTCTGTAAAACTGTGAAGCGATATTGACGATATTAGTTAGTGAGATGTATTGAGATCATATAATTCAGGTGGTGTTGTAATGAGTAAAAGTGTAAAAGTATCGGTAGGTATTGTGCTTGGACTGGGCATTGCATTTTATCTATTAATTTATTTATATGGAGATAGATACAATGATTATAGCCGTGCTGTTGATTCATATGAGGAAAATGATTTACAGAGTGCATATCGATTATTTAAAAGAGCAGATGGTTTATTTAACTCTGAGAAGTACATGAAAGAGATTGAGGAAATCATGTACGCTTATTTGAAAGAACATGAAAATGATGAAAATTATAAACCAGAATTTGATTGGTATCAAATTGAATTGGAAGAAGTACCTAGATTTGCTGAAGAAGCAAAGATTTGGGGGAAGAAATATGATGATTATTTGGAAGATAGACATAAAACTGAATTAGATAGGTACGAATCGTCACCTCCCTATGAAGGTATGTCAGCGAATTATATTTATCAAACTTTATGGGGGGAGCCTCATGTTGTTGATAGGCACCCTATTCATGATGATTTAATAACATATTATTGGTATGGAGATGGACGAGAGGTAAAAGTGGTTACTGTATCGGATGGAAAAGTTATAAAAGTGAATGATTGGTCAGAGTAGAGCGCGAAAACAAACATTGAAAGGTGTTTGTTCTTTTTTTTATTTATTTGTAAAAAGTGTACCGTACAAGATAGTTTGTTTAATTACCGATTTGTCAGGGGTCTGGAGGCGAAGCAAAAGTGAACCAACAAGAAATCAATAATATCCTTGATGAAATGATGATGAAAGCTGAAAAGGATATTGAGGTTGTCTTTGCTAAGCGATTGAAATCCATACTCGACCAAATGCTTCAAATGCATAAGAAGTTTGGCAGAAACGGTGAAGCTTCCTGGACGGATGTAAATAAGTACAACCGTTTCAATCAAGAGATGAAACTGATTGCTGAACAACTAAATGCTGACTACAAGAAAATCATCAAGCTAATACAGGAATCAGAGGAACGACTATATGTAGAGAAATACTTAATGATGGCTTATCTTCTGCAGCAATCTACTGGTGAAGAAATGGGCTTTAAGATTCCATCAGTTGAAACAGTTGAAGAAGCACTTGTTAATCCTGTTGAGTTTTTAACTCTACCTAAGATTTTCGAATCTCATCGGAATGATATTATCAGAAGCTTGAATATTGAGATTGCCCAAAGTTTACAAGCAGGTGAAAGCTACACAGATATGGCCTATCGCATTGAGCAATCAATGGGGTGGACAAAGAAGAAAGCTATTCTTGTTGCTCGTACAGAAGGTGGACGTGTACGTTCTGAGGCTGACTTAGCTGTCGAGGAACAAGCGAGTAAAACTGTTAACCTTACTAAAGTCTGGATGTCATCACTTGATACGAGAGTACGAAAATCTCATAGAAAACTAGACGGGCAGAATGCTGATAAAGATGGCTATTTTCACTATGGGTCATGGAAATCTAAAGCTCCGAGGCTTTGGAGAGTTGCAAGTATGGACATCCAATGTCGTTGTACAGTTCTATATCTTGTTAATGGCAAGCTTCCAGAAGTTCGGCGTGGGCGAGATTATATGGACGATAAGTACCAATCTAAATTAGCTGCACGAATTGAAATGTACATGTCAGATATGGGTTTGACATACAAACAAGCATTTAATAAAGCTTACAAAGAGGTAAATCCACCAAGTGTTACAGTGCCTTTTGTTAGTTATAAGGATTGGAAAAAGAAATTTAGCGGAGAGGGTTGATTGAATGCCTGAACTAAAGCATTTAGCGTTTGCTAAAATTCATGAACGACGATTGGAAATTAAACAAGAAGTGGGTACGGTCACATGGGGGATGATGCAGTTGCCGCTAGTAATGAACTTAACGCACTGATACATCAAGCCTTGGAAGTTGTAAACGTCGAAAGAGATTATAAAGCAGAATTAGAAAAATTACACTTGCGAATAGGTGGTAAAGGTGGGCTAGTCAAAGAAATGGAAGGGCTTAACCCAAAAAAGTTTATTGGTGAGTTAAAGGCATTGAATGGGTTAACTGATGAAAATTTGAAGAAGTATTTAAAGCTCAAGAAGAAAGTGGAAAAACTAGTTAGAAAACAATACCTTGAAACTGTCCCAGTTGAAATTAGAGACGTAATTAAGAAGAAATTTAGTAGAGAGGGTTGATAGATCATGGATGAACTCCAAAAGCTCATATTATTAACAACGGCTTTAGCTGGGATGAACATAGCTGGAATAAAGCCGAAATTGAAAGCTAGTGAGCTAGCATTACTTCAATTTAAAGTAACTAAAAGTATAGAAGAGCATGGTGGAGAAGCAGAAGCTGAAACATTGTTTGAAAATGCTCTAAATGAAGCTGTTCAACAACTTTATAGCGATATTACAAAGGCGTAGTTTATACGGCTTTTTTATTTTGCCTATAAGGTGGTGATTAACATGCTAGGATTCATCGGATTTCTATTTTTAGTCTGCACAGGAGTGATTATAGCACTTATGGTTAACGGAATTATCGTGGCTGGTCGAGGACGTTCATTTTCTTCTGCTGTATTTGATCAAGAAATGTTTGTAGTGCATGAGCCAGTTCTTGCTGATGTGCCTAAACGAGTAATTGCTGACACGCATTGGCACGTAAAAGCGTTTATGAGACCAAGACGAAAAGGTTGAATCTGTTTACGGTGATATACCGAGAAGGGATTGTGATCCTTATGAGAAACATCGTATCTAGCTGCTAGAGCTTATCTAGAAAATAACTTTGAGAGTAGGAAACTGAAATGAATTTTGGTCAAGCAATTGAAGCATTAAAAGAAGGCAAGAAAGTAGCGCGAAAAGGATGGAACGGCAAAGGAATGTACGTTCAACTACACAAAGGAACTGATTTTGAACATGCCATTATCGAACCATTCTTTGTGATAAAAAATGTTAAAAACTCATTCAATACATGGGTTCCTAGTATTAGTGACCTATTAGCAGAAGATTGGGAGGTAGTTCAGTAATGAACATCAGAAATAAATGTTTTAATCCAGATTGCAACAACAAAGCTGAGACGGAATTTTGCTCTGCCTGATTAGCAAATGGTGGTTTAAAACCTAAAGATTTTATCAACCCAGCACTTGAAAATAGCTACTCATACCATCCGCCAAAAGGTGACCAAACTGCAAGATATGAAGCTATTCGGAGCAAGGCAAAAGAATTGGCACACATGATTGATGAGCTATGCCCAAATAGTCGTGAAAAATCAGTGGCTCAAACCAACCTTGAGCAAACAGTTATGTGGGCGAATAAGTCGATTGCATGCAATGAGTAAATGGGCGTAAAGGGCACTTTGAAGTAGGTCCAGACGCATTATTTTGTCTTTCCTCTCGCAGACGTTATAAAGAACGGGAAACTAATACACTTTTGAACGGTTTAGGGGCTTTACGAGGCAACTGAATTGGGCAAGGAGGAAAAATAACATGAGCAAATTCACTATTTTAGACACACCTTTTAAAAGTTACGTAATTTTAGATATTCAGCATTTTGCAGATTCAGAGCCAACGCCTGAACCTACACCGGAACCAGCACCACCAGGAAACGGTCAAGGGGCTTCGTTGACACTTGAATCGGTTCAAGCATTCCTAAATGAAAGCGCAGAAGGTAAAAGTTACTTACAGTCGTTTGCTGATACACGTGTAACTGAAGCGATTAAAACGTATGAAACTAAAACTCTTCCAAAGAAAATCGAAGATGAAATTTCGAAACGTTATCCGCCTGAAAGTGAAGAAGCAAAACAGTTACGTGAATTGAAAACGCAATTTGAGCAGTCACAAAAAGATGCTGGACGTGAAAAGCTTGTGAATCAGGCGTTATCAACTGCAACAGAAAAGAGCTTACCAGTTAAGCTAGTTGACTTCTTTGTAGGGGATGATGCAGATACCACGACAGCTAATTTAGGTGTACTGGAAGCTGAGTTTAATGCTGCAGTGCAAGCAGAAGTAGAGAAACGCTTTAAGGATGGTGGTACGGTTCCACCAAAAGGAAACCCACCAACAGCATTGACGAAAGAGGCTGTTCTGAAAATGACACCTGACGAAATCAATGCGAATTGGGAAGAAATCGTAAAAAATAAACTACTATAATTCCGCACTAGCGGTAAGGAGGAAATACCTTTATGACAATTTCAAATTTTATTCCAACAATCTGGTCAGCCCGTTTACTTGCTAACCTACAAAAATCTTTAGTATTCGGTCAAGCTGGAATTATCAATCGTGATTACGAAGGTGAAATTAAAGCTTACGGTGACACAGTAAAAATCAATGGTATTGGTGCTGTATCAGTAGGTGACTACACTCGAAATGCTGATATGACAGATCCAGAAGAACTATCAGATAACACTCGTAATCTAGTGATTGACCAATCGAAGTTCTTCAACTTCCAAATTGATGACTTAGATAAAATTCAACAAAATCCAAAGCTGATGGATGCAGCTATGAAAGAAGCAGCTTATGCACTTTCAAATGTAGCAGATCAATTCATCGCTTCTCACTATGTTCATGCGGCTAACACAATTGGTACTGATGCAACACCAATCGAAGTAACGAAAGCAAATGCTTATGAGTACCTTGTAGATTTATCTACTAAATTAGACGAATCGAACATCCCAACTCAAGGTCGTTTTGCTGTCTTACCACCATGGTTTGAAGGTTTACTGTTAAAAGATGATCGTTTTGTAGGTTCAGGTGCTTTACCAGCTGACGAGCGATTACTTAACGGTGTAGTAGGTCGTGCTGCAGGCTTCCTCTTAATGAAATCTAATAATGCTCCTTCTGTAGCAACTGGTGCAGGAGTAGTAGCTAACTCTAAAATAATTGCAGGACATAATATGGCGTGGACGTATGCAGAACAAGCAGCACAAGTGGAAGGTTACCGCATGGAGAAACGCTTTGCTGATGCTGTGAAGGGTTTACACCTATACGGTGCAAAAGTTACTCGCCCAGAAGCGTTAGCAGTGCTATCTGCTAAACGTCCATCATAAGGAGGGAATATAAATGTTAGTTAAAAACTTAAAAACTAATGTTGTGTGGGCAGTTACCGAGAGACATGGTGCTGCTCTTTTACGTTCGGAGGAATTTGAGGAAGTACAAGCACCAAATCAGAAAAAACAAGTTGAAGTTGTACCTCTTACTGAGCTCCCAGAGTACGAAAAAATTACAGCTAATCAGATAAAAGATGATTTAACTATTCGTGGAATCGCCTATGCTGAAAAAGCTGAAAAGCAAGAACTATATGCATTACTGAAAGAGGCTTTTGAGAAAGTTGGAGACTAATATGTGGCAACCAACGCAAGAAGATATAGAACAGCTAAAACTCTTAAATGGTGTTAACGGAGCTAAGCATGATGAGTTTTATCGTGCGATGGCTCCTATTCTTTATGATGTGGCAAAAGTTCATTGTAATGGGAAATGGGAACTTGAAAAGGTTCCAAGTGGAGTAATGCTGTTCATCGCTAAAGCTATTCAGTTCAATATGACACCAACAGGGTTGCAAGGGCGTTCAATGGGAACCGTATCCTATTCTTATGACACAGAATTTCCAAAAGCCATTTGGACATATCTTCGCCCGTATAAGAAGGTGAAGTTCCATGCCTTACGATGAATTTCCCCACACAGTCGAAGTAGTCGAGAAAAAGCGAATCTCAGATGGTGCAGGAGGCTTTAAAACAGATTGGAGTCCTATTGATACCATTGAGGCTTTTGTAGACACACCAACATCTAAAGAACGATATTATGCATATCAGACAGATAACCCATTAGAGCGCTATATGTACTATCCATATCGGACTGATTTAACAGCGTTCATGCGATTACGATTTGAAGGTGAAATATATGCCTTTGCTGGGCGTCCAGAAGATCAAGGTGGTATGCATGAAAAAATGCGAGTGGCTTTAAAGTTGGTGACTGAATAATGGCGAGAATAAAATTCGGTGGTCGCGAATTATTACGTGCAGCTAGACGTTTTGAACAGGATTTACTCAATGAAGTATCAGACATTGTGTTTGAAACTGCTAGGCTTATACAAACTCAAGCAAAGGCTCTAGCTCCAGTAGATGACAGTGGTCTTAAAGATTCTATTGAAATGCGTATGGAAGGCAAATATCTAGCCATTGTTACTGTGGGAGTGCATTACGCAATATACGTTGAGTATGGTACCGGCATTTATGCTGAAGGACCAGGAGGAAGTCGAGCAAAGAAGATCCCTTGGTCATACTACAGTGAAAAGTTAGGACGTTGGGTTACAACTAAGGGTATACGTGCACAACCATTCTGGGGTCCGGCTGTTGAAGCTGGTCAAGATTATTTTAAATCAGAAATGAGGCGATTAGGCTTATGACAGATTATTATGCCTTGCCTTACTTTGAGTTACAAAAAGCGATTTATCAAAAGTTAACTGCAAGTGAAGCACTAATAAGTATCACTCGTAAAGGTGATGAGGATTTAGGTGTGTATGATGCAGTAGACGAGAATACACCTTATCCATACGTAACTATCTCAGAACCGTATTCATCACCTAATGACACCAAAACGAGCAATATAGAAAAGATCACTTTTACGATACATGCTTGGTGGAAAGATAAAGATGATTATAGTGGTAAACGTAAGGTTTACGAGATGTTATCAGCTTGTCAGAGAGCTCTAATGACACGTAATTACGTTATTCCAAATGCATCTGTATTAAGTGTTGAAAGACGAGAATCGCGGGTTATAGACGACAATAGCCCTGGTGTAAAGCATGGCATTTTAACAATGCAATATATAATACAAAACATTTAACAGTCCTCAAGGGGGCTGTTTTTAATTTAGGAGTGATAAAATGGCACGTTTAAATGGTAAAGACAGTTTGCTACTAGTACAACCTTCTGATAATGCACTTGGTGCTGCAGGCTTTTTAATCGGTGATCAAACCGAACATACGCATTCATACGAACGTGAATTAACGGATGAACAAACGAAATTCGGACGTATTTTAGGTCCTGGACAGTTATCAGAATCATTAGATGTAACTTTTTACGGTAGCACTGATGATCCAGGACAAAAAGCAGTACTTGATTCAATTCGAAAAGGAACGCAACTAAAAGTATGGGAAGTCGAAAAACTTCTTAATAAAAACGGTAAACATCATTCGTTATTCGCTTACACTTACGTGGAATCACTTGAAAAATCAGCACCTACAGATGGATTTTTAGAAATATCAGCTACTTTACAAGTGTTGAACACATCTAAAGAAGGTGAAATGAATCCTCTACCTGACGATGTGCTGAACTTTGGTGATTACGAGTATGAAAATCCTGGTGAAAAATCAGGTGAATTTAATGGAGAAGAAACTGATATTAACCCACCTACACCAGTGGCAGTTACAGGTGTGTCAGCAAACCCTACGACTTTATCTGTTGCTGAGGGTGATACTGAAAATATTGTCGCGACTGTAGCGCCAGCGAATGCTACGAATAAAGCCATAACATTTAAGTCTAGTGACGAAGCAATTGCTACAGTTAATCCTCAAGGCGTTGTAACTGGTGTTGAAGAAGGTTCAACAACTATTACAGCAACA
The DNA here is from genome assembly GCF_050272295.1 of Lysinibacillus sp. NPDC048646. Classification (NCBI taxonomy): domain Bacteria; kingdom Bacillati; phylum Bacillota; class Bacilli; order Caryophanales; family Bacillaceae; genus Lysinibacillus; species Lysinibacillus sp. NPDC048646. The sequence goes on along the minus strand of NZ_JBNNLZ010000012.1, from coordinate 65,820 downwards.
ACAGCAGATGGTGGATTTACAGCCACTACAGCAGTAACTGTAACTCTATAGATAAGAAAGAGGGCTAATCAGCTCTCTTTTTTTAATGAAAACAAACATGAAAAGGATGATTATATATGGCTCAATTAATGATTGGTGAAGACACTCTTACTGCAAAATTCACTTTTGCTTTTAAAAATAAGGCAGATAAAGAATTCAATGAAATAGACGCGAAAGGTAACCGACCAGGTGGGTTTAACCAAATATATCAAGGGATATTGCAATTTGATTTAGATGCATTACGTGCATTTTGGATGTGTGGACTAGCACATATATCTAAACAACCAAATCGAGCTGATATTGAAACGGCGTTGGAAAAACGAATTGAAGAAGATGGGGATGTTGAACCTCTATTCCAAGAGGCATTTCGTGAAATAGATGAATCGGGTTTTTTCAAAAAAGCTGTCAAGACGTTCTGGGAGAACTTAGAACTATTCGAATCAGTAGCATCAGAGGAAGAAAAAGAGCAGGCCAAAGCAGGAATCGAAATGATGAAATCAGCGAGAATCGAATTATTAGGGAACAAACAGATCGAGTTGGAGAAATCCAACAAATCTATCGAGATGCAGCAAGATATCTAAAGGTCTATGATCCCGAGTTAATTCTATCTTGGCGTCCAAGTGAGTTTCGGGCTTTCTTAGAAGGTGCTCAAGATGCTCGTATTGACTATTATCAAACGCTAGCAGACGCAGCTATGTTTAATCGAGTGGCTAGTAATAAAACACGTATCAATCCAAAGCGTGACTTATTTGATGCTGAAAAGATGAGAGAGCCTTTGAAACATAAGGAACTTAGCGCAGAAGTTAAAAAACGACAACATGCAAAAGCAGTTCTAGCACTGAAAAATTGGAAACCATAGGAGGGAGATTGCATGAACGGTAGCTTCTCAGCTAGAATTGGCGCTAAAATCACAGAATTTATGGCACGAATGCGTCAAGTGCGCGAAACAATCCGTAGTTCAGCTAACGACGTGCGAATTGATATTGGCGCTGATATTAGTGCATTTCGTCGTCGTATGGCTGAAATTCGTGCTCGTATAGCAGCGTTAGTTCGTGAGCGAGTCATTATTAAAATTGAAGCAAGAATCGGAAATTTCCAACGTTCGATTCAAAGGATTGCTACTAACATACGTGCGTTTGGCGAATTAATGCAACACACCTTAATGGGGACGTTAATAGCTATTCTTCCAATGATTGCACCACTAATTGCAAATATTGGTGTCGCTATAGCTAACCTCGGACCGATGATTGGAACCGTAGCTGGTTCAACTTTTGCATTGGTTGGGGCATTTGCGGCAGCAGGTGCAGCAGCAGTGGCATTTGGTGCAGTTGCAATTCCTACTATCAAAGATTTATTTACTGAAACAGGCCCTCCATTCACAGCATTACAAAAGAATGCCTGGAACGCTTTTGAAAGTGTAAAGAAAACATATCGATCTCTTGTAAAAGAGACTGAAAAACCAGTCTTGCAAGCATTCACAAGTGCTATGCAAGCAACAAATACCATACTCCAAAAGTTGCGACCGTTATTTTTATCAAGCGCACAAGCAGTAGCAAACTTGATGGCTCAACTCAACACAGCAATTGCATCTCCGCCAATTCAAAAGTTTTTGGATTATCTGAATACAACAGGCGGACCGATGTTAGAAACCTTATCACGTTCAATTGGCAATGTGTTCAAAGGTCTCGCAAGCATGTTAGTAGCCTTTGCTCCATTAACAGCAACCACTGCAAAAGGTTTTGAAGAAATGACTGCACGTTTCGCTGAATGGTCAAACGGTCTATCAGGTAGTGCGAAATTCCAATCTTTTATGGATTACGTGAATACAAACATGCCGAAAATTAGAGCGATATTCCGTGATGCAACGGCAGGAATCATGTACTTCTTTGCTGCATTTGGTAGTTCGTCTAGTTCGATGATGGATGGTTTAGTCAATATGATGGCTCGTTTCAAAGAGTGGTCAGCTAGTCTATCGCAAAATCAAGGATTCCAAACTTTCTTATCTTATGTACAACAAACAGCACCAAGTGTCTTAGCGTTAATTGGCAACCTCATAACGTTCCTTGTGAATTTAGGTATTGGCATGGCTCCTGTGGGCGCTGGGTTAATGAATATGGCCAATTCAGCATTAGAATTTATGAATAGCTTAATGGAGAATAACAGAATCATTGGCGTTCTTATTGCGACATTCATTTCATTTGGTGGTGTAATGCTTGCATTCTTGCCTAACTTTATTGCATTCAGAGAGTTATTTAAAGGGTTAGGTCCAGCTATCACAGGTGGTATCGGAAAAGCTTTACCTATTGTGAAGGGTTTATTCACTGATTTCAGTGGAACCATGGCCTCATTGGGAACTAAAATTACGAATTCCGCTAAATTAATAGGGAAAGCGTGGGGTTTTATAACGGGCCCTATTGGATTAGTATTACTAGCAATCGCAGCCTTTATCGCAATCCTTGTGAAAACCTATAAAACCAACGAGGAATTTCGTAACAAAGTCGATACAGCCTGGAAAGCCATTGTTAAAGTAATTACTTCGGTGGTTAAAGAAATCCAAGCAACAATCGTATCTGTATGGAGCAAGATTACTAAGTTTTGGGAAGATAACCAAGAGAACATTAAACGAATTGTTGATACAGCATGGAAAGTTATAGGCATTCTTATAAATACTGTAATGAGTAACATTGTAGCAATCTTCCAAGTTGCTTGGCCAATTATTTCAGGTGTAGTTACAATCGCGTGGAACGTTATTAAAACAGCTGTAGAAATCGGTATTAATTTAGTGATGGGGATTATCCAAACGGTCATGCAATTAATTAACGGAGACTGGGAAGGCGCATGGAATACCATAAAATCAACAGGTGAAAGCATTTGGAATTCAATCGTCGGATTCTTCGAAAAAGTGAATCTTTGGGATATCGGTGTAAACATCATCAAAGGCCTGCTAGATGGTATTAATTCAATGTGGGAAAACGTCAAATCTGCAGCTGCTGGCATAGCTGATTTAATTCCAGATTGGTTGAAGAAAAAGTTAGGTATCCATTCACCATCAAGGGTTATGGCAAGTGTGGCTAAATGGATTCCAGCGGGTGTAGCAACTGGTATTTACGGCAACATGGACTATATCAAGCGTTCTGCTGATGCAATGGCCAAAGCTGCTATTCCTGATTTTAGACAAACAATTGGTGCCACAAACGCTATGATGGACGATGCCCGAAAACTCGTATCTGCTAAACTTCGTGAAGTAGAAAAAGAAGTGAAGGCAGTAGAGGACGAATACGCGAAGAAACGTGCAGAAGAAACGAAAAAATCTATTGATAAAATCGCAGAAATTAAGGCGAAAGCTAATGATAAAAATAAAAAGCTAACGGCTGCACAACAACGACAAATCCTGAAAATTCAACAAGATGAAAAAGTAGCGCTTGAAAAAATCGAGAAGGAAAAAGGCAAAAAGGTTAATGAAATTCGAGCGAAAACTGAGAAGGAAAAGTTCGATTCATTAAAAGAGTATGCTGAACGTCAAATCGCACTTGAAAAGTGGTCTGCTAAAGAACAAGCTTCTTATTGGCAATACATTACGAAGACGTTTAAAGAAGGTACAGACGAACGCATACAGGCTCAAATCGAGTACAACAAAGCAATGTCTGATTTAACGAGCGAACAATTCGGTAAAGAACAGGACTACGTCGAACGTCGTAAAAAGTACAACTTGATGTCATTAACACAAGAGTTAAAAGCCTATGAAAAATACGTGAAAGCATACGCAGTTGGAAGCGAACAACGCATTCACTACGAGGACAAAATTGCTGAAACAAAGCTAGCGATTCATGAGCGTTTAATGACTATTAATGAGGAATATATCTCAAAAATCAAAGAAACCCAACAGGCTGAAATTGATGGTGTAAAAGAAATAAAAAAGGCTTATCAAGATGCCGAAGATGCAAGAACACAATCTATTGCTAGCGCTATTGGTACCTTTGATGAATTTGAACGTAAAACAGATGTGGTGGGATCTAAATTAGTTGAAAACTTACGTAGCCAAGTGGATGCTATGCGCGATTGGGCAACCGATCTACAAATGCTTGCCGCTAAAGGTGTAGACAAAGGCTTAATTGAAGAATTACAAGCTATTGGTCCAAGTGCTCAAGCCGAAATTGCAGCTTTAAATAAATTAAGTGCAGGCGAATTAAACGAGTACGAAAAATTGTGGCAAGAAAAAACAAAGATTGCCCGAGAACGCGCTCAATTTGAATTAACTGATTTACGTAAAGATACTGCAGATCAAATTACAAAGCTTCAAAACGACACGAAAACACAACTTGAAACTTATCAAACAGAGTGGGTAGAGCAAATTAAGAAAATTCGTGAAGGTACTAAAAACGAATTTAATCCTATGATTAGTAGCATGAAAGAGATAGGGATTAATGCGATTGAGGGCTTACGTAATGGACTTGCTAGTCAAGTACCAGCTTTACAAACGCAAGCAAATGAAATTGCTAATACCATTGATAAAACAATTCGCAAGGCTTTACAAATCAAGTCACCTTCTAGGGTTTTAATGAAGTTAGGCGGTTTTGCTGGTGAAGGACTTGCTGAAGGGTTAGCGGATACGAAGGCATTAATTTCAAATGCAACATCTATGTTGACGGATTCTATACAAACTGACATTTCAGCAGCTACGGTTGGATTAAATACATCATTGAGTGGCGGAATGGATACAAATGCATTTAACAGTTATGAAGTTACAACAGGTCAAGATCAAGTAAGTGCATTACGTCAAATCGCATCATTAATTAGTCAATTAGACTTTAGAGTAGAGCTTGACGGTGATGTTATCAGTGAGTATGTAGATGAAAACAGAGGTCGTCGAGTATCTTCTAGAAGGACAACAACAGGAAATGGAGTGTAGTCAATGGATACATTTATTGAATATGTTACAGGGGCTACACTTTCCCTTGTTAAAGAGGGCTATATTACGCAAGACATGGTGATTAAACCAATTGAAACTAAAACATCAAGTATTGACGTTGATGGACGGCCAGGTGTGGTCAGGGAATCAGTCAACCATGGTGTAAGGGTTATTGTTGTACCAATTACTTTTATAGCAACAGATGAATTAGATTTTGCTCTAAGACGCGACAAATTGTTTTCAATTTTTAGCGACTTGGAGCCTTTTTATATCTACGAAGGACGGCCAACCTACAAGACAAGTACTTATGAGTTTGAGTTACCTGGTCAAACGTGGGGCGAGAATCCACAACTACCAACCAATATCGAGATATTGAAAGGTAAACGCTACAAAGTAATCCGTACCAATATGAATGAAGTTGATCAACGTGGATTGTTAGGCAAGGTTGATATTGAATTTGAAACATATCAATTACCATACGCTGAATCACCAGGTACAACGTTAGACGAACTAACATTTAATAAGGCTGTATGGCAAACAGGGCAGGGTTTAATTGCTGTGGATCCTACAACCTTAAAATATGTATTTCAAAATCAAACGACCATTCAAGTTTACAACGCTGGTGATGTTCCTTTGAAAACGAACATACGAGACATGCTTTTTGAAATTGAATTTCGTGGTGCTAGTAACAACTTAAATATTAGAAACGCTACAAACGGTTCGACGTGGCAATACACAGGTGCAAGCAGTACCAATGACATGATTAAGCTAGAAACGCCTACTAGATTTACTAAGAATGGTTTAAGTATTTTCAAAGAAACAAATAAAAAAGCCCTGACATTATCACCAGGTTGGAACACTATACAAATTTCAGGCGCAACCCAATTCTTAGTTTCTTTTAAATTCAAATTTTATTACAAGTAAGGAGGGCTACAATGGCACGTATGCGTACAATCGGAATCTCTTTAGATAAAGGGTATCGGGACGATTTAAACTATAATTTCGGGCTGTTAGAAGCCTTAATCGGTGAAGCAAATGAACTGACAGATGCTTTACGTGAGGAAATGTTAGGTCAAATCAATAATTTACAACAGCAAATCGACATGTTAACCGGTGAGAACATTGGTGAATTACTTGCTCGTCTGAACGATTCAATTCAACAAGCTCTAACAGCTGCACAAGATGCAAGAATGGCTACGTCTGCAACGGAACAAGCAACAGCTTTAACGATAACTGCAACAGAGTTAGCGAAGGCAAGTGCAACACTGGCAGAGGAAAAAGCGAATTACGCAGAAGGGAAGGCTATTTTAGCACAAGAGGCTGCCGACAATGCCAACCAAGAAGCCTCGAACTTGTCTCAATTAAAGATTGATGTTGTACAAGCTACACAACATGCCAACACAGCTACAGGTAATGCTAACCAAGCTACACAGGCAGCTCAGACAGCTACAAACGCTATTAATGTAGTTTTGCCGAATGTAACAGGCCTTGTCAATTTAAAAGAATGGACCATAGACACTCAGTATAAAAAGAATAACTTTGTTACTTTAGAAGGCAACGGTTATATGGCTCTACGTGACAATAAAGGTGTTAGACCGCCTTCATTGCCAGTGCTCTCAAATGCCGATTGGGCAATGTTTGTTCAAAAAGGTGAAAAGGGTGAACAAGGTACAGGTGTAAGGATATTAGGAACGCTTGGTGATGAAAGTGCGTTACCACCTACTGGCGAACCAGGGGATGCATACTTAATTAATGGTGACTTGTATGTATGGTCAGAAACCACAAATGATTGGACAAATGTAGGGACGATTAAAGGTCCAAAAGGAGATACAGGACCTCAAGGACCAGAAGGACCACAGGGACCGCCAGGACAAGATGCTGACCTTACAGAAGTTAATCAGGAAATAGCAAATTTACAGCAAGAGGTCACTGATAATAAATCAGAAGTTACTGCGCATTTGGCAGAAATTGCTACGGTAGATAATCTTGGTCACATTAAGCCAGATGGTATTACAATCTTAGTAGACCCGCTCACAGGTGTTGCAAGTTCGAGTGGTGGTAATGGAGATATTTATCAAGATGGCGTAATACGAGGTGAAAAATCGAATGCAATAGGTTCATATACATTTGCAGATTCAGCAGTTTTTGCTACGGTAGTAACAGGGGTAAATCCTACTCAGAAATCCTTATCATTACTTAGTTCTACGGGAAATGGATTATCAATAGGTGACTCAGTTAAGTTAAAAAAAGAAGAAACAGGAATTTTATTTGACGCTACGATAAATGCTATAAATGGAGATATAGTAACCTTGAATGAGGCATTTGAGCTTAACCCTAGAATATCTCATGTTATTACTTTGGGAGGTACTAACACTAATCAAACCGCTATAGGACATAGTACGGTTGCTACTGGTTCCTATTCTGTAGCTCTAGGTCATAAAAGTACATCTACTGGAATGTATTCATATTCAGACGGATGGATGAATGTGGCTAGTGGCACAGTTTCTGCTGCTAGAGGGGCAAATACTAAAGCTACTGGCAATACAGCAATTACTGAAGGGTATGGAAGTCACGCTAGCGCAACTTATTCTAAAGCAATGGGATATTTTACTACAGCAAATGTCTATGCCGCAGTTGTTATGGGGTATTTTAATAAACAGTTAACAGGGAGTCCATACTCTTCCTCTGTTACAGCTGACCTATTCGTAATAGGTAATGGAGCAAATTTAAACTCTAAAAGTAATGCATTCAGAGTAACTGCTGATGGTAAGACTTATGGACTGTCTTCTTTCAACTCCGCAGGAGCAGACTACGCTGAATACTTTGAATGGATAGATGGGAACTTCGACGTGGAAGACCGAGTTGGATATGTCGTTTCTTTAGAAGGTTCTAAAATAAGAAAATCGAAAAATACAGATGATTTTATTTTAGGAATAATATCATCTAATCCATCTGTTATAGGTGACAGTTATCAGGATAGCTGGCAAGGTATGTATCATACAGACGAGTGGGATAGGATTAAGTATGAATGGGTAAATAAGCCTTACGAGGAAGTTGGTGAGGACGGTAACATTACTAGTATCAATAGACCTACTTATTGTCCGGTTATTAATCCCGACTTTGACCCTGACGACATTTACATTCCTAGAGAGCAAAGAAAAGAATGGTCTGCTGTTGGCTTAATTGGTAAGTTATTAGTTCGTGATGACGGTACTTGTATTATTAACTCATATGCTAAGGTTAGCTCAGTAGATGGAGAAGTTACTGCATCTACTGAAATTACAAATATGAGAGTCATAGAACGAGTAAATCCTAATATTATACGTGTTTTTATTAAATAATCGTTCCATATTGTTCAGTAAGCGCTACTCTTTTCGAGTAGCGTATTTTTATTAAAAAAGAAGGTGATGCGATGCTATCAATCACTAACTATGATGGCACATCAACAGAGGCATTGGTTTGCAGAGGAAAGCCTATAGCCAGAAAAAACATTGATGGAGTATTCGAATTAACGTTAGATGCAAGTGAACATGATAATCCGTATTCATTCCACCTCATTACAGAAGAAGGCATAATCGAGGCTGGTGGTTTCAAATTCCGGATTAAACAGATGCAAAGGAAATCGAGAGGAAATGTAAAGTCTGCACTTGCTCAACATATCTTCTTCGATAACATTTGGCGCAGGCAAGAGGGTACAAACGGAGGGCATCGAACCTTGAATGAATTTGCCACTTTTGCATTGCGTAATACTGGATGGACATTCACAAGTGATTTTAATGGAGACGGCCATATTGAGTCTTTTGGTAACGACAATGTAGTGAAGTTAATCAATCAGATCTGCGCAGCTTTTGAATGCGAATTTGAAATAACATCAAATAGCAACATTCATTTTAGTAAGATGCTTGGTCCTGACAACGATTTTGTATATCAATACGGTGATAATATCATTGAATTATCTAGAACTGTGAATACAGACAATTTAAGGACTCGTATTAGCGCTAAAGGAAAAGATAATTTAGTGCTACGCTACACATCTCCACAACACGAAAAATGGGGCATCCGTGATGCTGATGATATAAGTGATGAACGATTCTCTGACGAAGAAAACTTACTTGATAAAGCTCGTAAATCTTTAATAGATCAACCAGAGGTATCGATTGAAGTGGACTCTATTGAACTCTTGGATAGAGAACTTGGGGAACGTGTATGGCTGATCTATGAGCCTTGGAATTATGAGATGCAATCACGTATTTTAGAAGTGACGCAATTCATAGATGAAACGACTGACACATTCCACACAGTTTCCGTTGTCATTGGCAATGCTTTACCTAAGACACTAACTGACGAATTAACAGAGACACAAGAAGTAATAACTGAAGCGATTAAAGAGTATCGATCAGCCATTATACAGACAGACTCAAACATCCGGTTAGAGGTTGAACGTATCGGTAAAAGTATTGCTGCCATTGATATCAAAGCTGACAACATTAACCTGAGTGTTAATGACCGAATTACTAATGAGGTTGCTCAACTCAACATACGAGCCAACAGCATTTCTGCCGAAGTTACAAGGGTTGACCGTAAAGCAGACAGTACTCAAACACAGGTGTCCTCTTTGGTTATTGAAGTTGGTCAAATATCAAGTCGTGTATCTAATGTAGACAATCGATTAGGCAGTACGGAAAGTACAATCGTGCAACAGGCTTATCAAATTAGTCAAAAAGTTAGCACAACAGACTATAACGGAAACACGATAGCATCTTTAATTAATCAGACATCGACAACTATCGACATCCAAGCATCTAAGATTAATTTAGTTGGTGCAGTGAATGTCTTGTCTGACATTACAGGAAATTTAGGGACTATAACATCTGGAAATATTGACATATATAATGATGTTAAAATAGGAAACGATCTTTATCTTAGAGGATCTGGCGGTAATGCAATTATATTTGGTGAAGGTTCTAGATTAGTTTCTTACAATGGTGATCTAGAATTAACGACTAATAACAACCTGAATATACAAGGGCAAAATATAACGTTTTATGGTTCGTCTGTTGATTTTTCTAATGTAGGTTTTATCAATGGGGTAGCTAAAGGGCACACGCCTGGTATCGGTATTGCATACAGCTCTGCTGCGAAACGTTTATACGTGCGTATGAACGGCTCAGATGTGGGCTATGTAACATTAACATAATTAAAGGAGAATGATAGATATGGATTATCAAGTACAACTAAACAACGGACAGGCAATAAACTTAGCAAATGCGGAGTTTGATGCTGCAGCATTTACAGCAACATTAAATGATCAAAAAATTAACTTTGTAAATATCGGTGGGGCTATCATTAATAAACACATTATTGTGAGTGTATTACCAGTTACAGCTACACAATCAGAAACAGAAACGCAAGCTTAGGCTTAGCGTTATTTTTATTGTCTAACAAAGAAGGGAATCCTTTCCTTTTGTCGAATTGAAGTAGATGAAGGAGAGGGATTTAGATGGATTATTTATTAACTACATTGCGACATTTAAAAATAGTTAATTACAAAGAGAGCATACTTTTTCCGTTTGAAACGGATAAAGATTACTTTACTTTATTAAATAATAGCGATGAAGATCTAGAGGGAATAGTAAAAAGTTATGGCTATATAGAAAATTTTGGTTTAATGCACTCAATGCAGGTGAAGGATAATTTCGCATGTGTAGTAAAGTATAAAGATTGTCCTTCGGACTTATCAATAAGAACTCAAGAAATGCATTATCATCATTTGAAAAGTAAATACTTCACAAATTCTCTTTGGTTCATTAAAGATAACTCGGTAATGCCGTATTTTACAACAATATCTAGTGATGGGGTGATTCCTCCTCAAATTCTTAGAACTGGTGATTACTACAGTTGTTCTGATGGAGGAATTAAAGATGTTTCCTTTACTTATGATGAAATCAAAGAGGCTGAATATTGGGTTCAAGTACTTATAACTCATGCTATTAAGTTAAGTGGTAAGAGAGAAATAAAAGCCGATAAAATTGAAAATATTAGTTTATTTCCTTACAGCGAAACTACTAGTATAAGTAGAGCATTTTTGTATTTAGATATTGTTAGAAGAGAAACGTTTTTACCTGCGAAAATTGCCAGCTATATTACGATATTAGAAATATTATGTGCAGTGAATGGTGAAAATACTTATAAAGTTTCTGAAAGAGTAGCAGCTATATTAGGAGGGAATTCTGATGAGAAAATGAGTCTCTTTTACAGTGTGAAAAAGGCATATGATTTTAGATCAAAGTTCGTTCATGGATCACATATAAATTATAACGACATTTCAAAAGTAAGTGAGATAAGTACAGGTTTGGATGAAATAGTAAGAAAAGTTATAAAAAAAATTATAAAAGATTATTCAAATCTAAATTATTCAAATAAAAAGAAAGAAGGATTTTCAAATTTTGAAGAAGTTGATAAAGAATTTGTAAAATTAGTATTATCTAATTAAATCTAAATAATTAAGCACTCTCAATTGAGGGTGCTTTTATTATGCAAAAAAGGAAGTGTTGTAATGGAAAAATGGATTGCTGCAGTAAGTGGATTAATTGGTACGTTGGTGTCTTATTCTGTGGATGGATTAGGAATGGCAGTAACTGTTTTAATCGGATTTATGGCGATTGACTACTTTACAGGAATTATGGGCGGAATCGTGAATCGAAACTTAAACAGCCGTATTGGTTTTAACGGCATCATAAGAAAAATTTATTACTTAATGCTAGTCGGCTCAGTGTATTTATTATCAATAGTTATTCCAGGTATCGAGTACGCAGGTGATGGTGCAGCCATTGCATTCTGTGTACTCGAATTTATTTCTATCACAGAAAACGGTACAAAGATGGGCTTACCAACACCGGAGTTCATTAAAAATATTTTATCAATTGTAAAAGATAAATCAGGGGAGGGAGAAACAAAATGAGTACAATTCGAAAAAAGTTACTGACTGACTCACAAGCGAATAAGGTCACTTATGGCAAGGGTAATGCTAAAAAATATATCGTTGTTCATGAAACAGATAATACACGTTCAGGCGCAGATGCAGACGCACATGCACGCTTACAATACAATGGGAATAGTCGTTCTGCATCGTGGCATTATACAGTTGATGATAAAGAAGCTGTACAATCTTTTGAGCATACATGGAAATGTTGGGCTGCAGGAAGTAATACAGGAAACAATGAAGGAATCCAAATCGAGGTTTGTGTAAACAGCGATGGCAACTATCAAAAAGCAATGCAAAACGCTGCAGAATTAGTTGCTAAGGTTATGAAAGAGGAAGGGATACCAATTAGTAAAGTGGTCCAACACAACCACTTTAGCGGTAAAAATTGCCCTCGTAATGTACGTGCTGGTAGAATTAGTTGGAATCAGTTTATTGCAATGGTAGTCGCTTGCACTGGGAGTGTTCAGCAACAAAAGCCAATCGCAGACAATAATAAATATCGCGTCATGACAGGCACATACAGCACGATTCAAGCTGCAGAAAATGTACTTGATGTATTAAAACATCGCTTTGGTTGGGTAGCTTATATTGAGCCAGACGGTAAGCTATGGCGAGTTAAAACAGGAACTTTTACAGGAATGGTAGCAGCACAGGCAGGAGCAAATAAAATAAAGACAGCTAAGCTTGCACAAGTTGCAAACGTTGTAGCTGCATAACAGCAAAGCCCAGGTACTCAATTAATTTTGAGCCTGGGCCTTTTTTATTTCCACAAATTTCACTTGATAAAATACAAACATTTGTTCTAAAATAATACAAACGAATGTTCCAGTATCGAGGAGTGTGGAATGATGAAAGAACAACTGATTAAAGCAATGCAGCGTAACCAATTTTTAAATATGATGTATATGGCCAAAGATGGCACCGTGTCAAAAAGGCGTATCAAGATTATTAAAATTGTTGGTAATTCGTTTCAGGCATATTGTTTTACAAGGCAAGCCAAGCGTACATTTACTATCATTAATGTTTTAGCAATTGTTCCAATCATCCACAAGGGGCGCTCAGTTGTATGATAAGTTTCGAGCAAAGGCGACTACTTCATAAATTTGTGGTTTATGATATGGCTGTTCAATCATTACAGCGTGACTACAAGGTGATTGAAAACCTTAAAATGAGCAAAGTCTATTTGCCGATACTTGATAAGCTTTTAGACGACATATCTCAAGAATGTTATAACTATAAGAGATTGTTGGCCAAAGATAAAATTAGAGTCGTGAAGTGGGAAAAGAATAGTGAATACTTTAGTGATTTGACTGTTGCTACAGCTGGGGAAGACCTAGTTTTGACGTATGCTAATCAAGCCTTGAAAACTCAGGTTGAAAAATTATTAATCAGTCACCAAAATAAATAACCAGGCGCTCATTTTAAAAGTGGGTACCTGGTTTTTTTTGTTTCTATGAAGGAATTACCAATCGTTTGAGAAGTGGTATTATTATTGTTTAGTTAGTTTTTAGGAAAAAATACATTGAATTGAAATATATGAGATGTTATATTATTTTATAGTTCTTTTTACATAAAAAAACATTAGGGGGAGGAAATATGAAAAAATTTTTAGTAGTTTTAACAGTAATCGTAGCTATCTCATTTAGTTTTAATGTAGGTACTTTCAACAAAGCTGAGGCAGCAACTGTAAATCAGCAATTAACACAACCAGAGGAAGGTTGGAAAAGGTTTAATAATGATTATAAATCTTTTAAGTATAGCAGTAATATGATTACATCCACAGATTCAAAATCATTTCAAGGAGATCATCAATTAGTCCCTGATACAAACCCTGGAAACGGGCGTCTTGAATTTAAATTCAAAGGTACACAATTTAGAATAATATCTCTAAAAATTCGAAACGGTTATACTTTTGCTAGTTCGAATGTGAAGGTTAATATTGACGGTAAAACAGAAACATATAACCCTATAAATGGTAATGATTCTTATGAATATCAAATACTATTATACGAGAAAACTGGTTTGGAAGATGCTGTGCATTCAGTGGAAATATACACGGATGATAATAAAACTCTAGTAATAGATGCAATAGACATAGATGCTGATGGTGAAATTTATCCTCCAGATACAATTGCTGAATCTTTAAAATTAAACAAAGAAGCCCTTGAATTAACAGTAAGTTCAAGTGAATCCTTAGTTGCAACAATCACACCTGAACATGGAACAAACAAAGTAATTCAATGGACAAGCAGTGATCCTGAAATTGCTTCTGTAGATGACAATGGGAATGTAATTGGTAAAAAGCCAGGTAAAGTAACGATTACAGCAGAAACTACCGATGGTAGCAACTTATCAGCAACAGCAGAAGTAACAGTAAAAGAGTCTGAAACAGCGGAGATTGGAACTAGAGCAATTTTAAGACTTACAATGACAACTAAAGATATTCACGAGTATGATTTATCTTTATCAGAAATTGATCAGTTTATGAATTGGTTAGATGGCCGTGAAGTTGGACAAGGGAAACCGTACTATAAATTTAAATTAAATGTAACGATTGGAAATATAGTTTCAAGAACAGAGTACATTATGTATGACAAAATTGTTAGTTTTACAGTTGATGATTATAAATAATTTAGTATTTTGCAGTTAGTCTTTTAAAGGATTTAGTTTTGATAAAGTTTATTCAAAATAACCAGGCTCTCATTTTCAAGTGAGTACCTGGTTTTTCACGTTTTTAAACTTTGAATAGCTAGCCATTTAATATTGCGATTGCACGTACAGGAGCACCATCTGCATTCTCGTATTTCATTGGTAGAGCACAAAACGTGAATAGTTCATCACCGAGTTCTCCAAGACCTGTTAAATTCTCAATGATGACAAAATCAGTATCAGCTAATACTTTCTTATGAATTTTTAAACTTGTCATTGAGTCAATGCTTATGACATCTAGACCAACACCTTTTTTCTTACTCTGAAGCAAATAATCAGCAACTTCTTCAGTCATGTATGGGTAGTTACCAAAATACTTCTCTGTTCCCCAGTATTGATCCCATCCAGTATAAAATAAAAGAAATTCAGCTTGATCAGCCTTATCTTTTACTTTATTGATTCGATCTATTGTTATTCTCTGACCATCTTTAAGATCACTGCAATCGATAACTAAACCTTTACCTACAAATTGTTCTGCTGGGATTAAATCTAAAGTAGTTCTGTGTGCGAAAATGTGGTTAGGCGCATCCATGTGAGTGCCAGTATGTGATGCCATCGATAGCGAGGTTTCTTTAAATCCATCAGTTTCATGATTACATATTATTTTTAATGATGGTTGGTCTGTTCCAGGGAAGACTGTCATTCTTTCTGTTATTGTGTGAGTTAAATCGATTATTTTCATATTAAAACCTCCCTGTTATTGATTAAGATTTAATAATTGTACCATTTAAAAAAGCCACCTATACAAAGCGGCTTAAATTTATATACCTAAAAGCTGTTTCTTTTTTGTATCAAATTCATCTTGAGTTAATATACCTGCATCTACAAGTTCTTTTAATTTAATCAATTCTTCAGTTGGAATTGATGTTGTAGGAAGGGGAGTGACTGTTGCTTGGATAATCTCTTCCTCTTCAGCAACGATTAATAATGAAAGCTTCTCTAAATCCTTTTTGTCACATTTAATAACTAGAGGTACCTTGTCTCCATTTTCTCGCTTTAGGAATAAAGTGGCTACAGATTTATCCTTCCCAATATTAGCTCCCATTGCTCCTGCAATAGCTCCAGCATTCCCGAAAGCACTACCGATTACCGCCCATCCAGCAATACTAGAAGCACTCTTTTGAACATTTTCAACTCGTTCCCATTTAACAAGCTTAAATGTCTCAGCCTCATGATGATCAACTGAAATCGCCACAGTACCAGGCTCATTTTGTGCTAATTTATAGCCAAAGCCTTTTTCTTTCAACTGTTCTTTACCATTGAGTATTTCAATATTCATTTTGATTGCCTTCATTACACGAACAACTTTTCTTTGATCAGTTTCTTCTTTAACTTCTGGTAGTATTTCTAAAGCATTTTTAACATCAGATAAAAAATTCATCCTTAACTCTATATTATCGAAAACAAGTGTTTGTTCTTCGTTTTCATAAGTAAAACTCATTACAGTAGTGGTGAATTTTTTTGTAAAATTAACATTACTAATATTATCTAAATCAAAAGATATAAATTTCTTCTTTTTATCTGTAGTTAATATTCTATTCGGTGTCAATACAGCTAAGTACTCTTTTAGTAATCCTCTTGAAGCTACACCAGCTTTTTCTACTGTCTCATCATCTTTAATTTGTTCTGCAATAAGGTTTATTTCTTTTTTAAAATTGCTAATAAGGATTCGACCTTCAGGTTTTAAATATTCCTTAATTTGTTCTATTGCGTACATTGAAAAGCCACCTTCCACATCTGTATTTTCATGCTTAAACTATACCACTTTTTACAGATGTTAGGGTAAACAAACTTTGAAAATAAGGGGCAACAAAGTGCAAAAGGTAAACAAATGTTAGTGCTTTAAAGTGTTAAAGTGGGTAAACAAAGGCAACAAGGGTAAACAGACTTTGTTGCCGTTTCTGTGTATACCAAACCCTTGCGGTCAATGGATTCTTTTATATAAGTAAACAAAGTAAACAAATAATATCTATTGAGTGTATTTATATTATATAGGTGTATATAACGTATATAATATAAGCCTAATACGCCTAATACACATATACTATATACGTGAGTGAATATTTGTTGCCGGATAAAATAAAAATAACCACCAAGCGGATAACACAGACTCGTTATCGTCAGCTCAGCGGTTATAAAGTAACTACGCCCATAAAAGTATAAAGAAGATATATGTATAACATTAAGGCTCGTAAAATTTAATGCAATTTGATGTGCGGCAATGATTTCTGTACTAAAACGGCTCATCATCATGGTCACTGCAGAAAAAATACTGGTTTCAGCAAATAAGGATATGCCTATGGGTACACCGATAATTAAGATTTCCTTCCAACGTAGCCATTCAAGCTTTGGCCACTCATGAAAAATACGAAAGCGTTCAAAAGGTAAGCGCTTCGCAACAATCCATATGGTGATAAAGAAAATTAACCAGTAGGTAATAGCAGTGGCGACACCAGCACCAATGCCACCTAGTTCAGGTGCACCAAACTTACCAAAAATAAATAGGTAATTTAACAAAATATTAATCGGTGTAGCGAGCAAAGTAATTATCATCGTTATCCTTGTTTGACCAAGTGCATCGATGAAGCAACGTAGTACAAAAAATAAAAATAGTGGTAAAAGTCCAACACACATTGCATAAATATAAGATTTAGCGATGTGATGCACTGTAGCTTCTAATTGCATAATGCCTAGAAATCGGTCAATGCCTGTGATTAAAATAATTAAAATAATAATTACGATCAGTATGGCTACATACAATCCTTGTTGTACGGCCTTTTTCGCATCCATTGCTTTTTTAGCACCAACAAGTTGTGAGACAATGGGTGTAATTGCCAATAAAATGCCAGAAAGTCCTGTATAGACAGGCATCCAAATAGATGAACCGATTGAAACACCGGCTAAATCAGATGTGCCATAGCGACTAGACATTAAAATATCGAAAAACGAGATTAAATAAATGGCCACTTGCGTTACTAAAATAGGTACAATCATTTTCAGCATTAATGCATATTTCTCTTTTAACGTAGTTGTTTCGTACATAGTATATCTTCCTTTTATTTTATTCAGTTGAAAATAATGCTGTCTTATAAGTCCTTATAAAAAGAATTTAAAACAGTAAATATAAAAAACTGCTCATTTCGCGCGGGTAATCTGTAAGTATGTATTTCTATGCATACTATAAATACGCATTCTTACTTGAAGGGGAGAGATACCAGTATAGTTGCTGAAGAGCTTTTAATCATAATGAACTAGTATAGCATATAGATAGTGCAATGGAGGAAAAATAAATGGCTTCATCTATATCTTTTCGTCCGCATATAGTAAAATAAAAGACTGTAAACGAAAAGTAGCAATTGCTACTATGGCTTTTTAGGAATAGGAGAATTTACGTGAAACAACAAACAATCATTTTAACCGGTGGTGGGACAGCAGGCCATGTATCACTCAACCAAGCGATACTACCGTCTTTACTTGAACTAGGTTATGATGTCCACTATATTGGTTCAGAGCAAGGTATTGAAAAAGAATTAATGGGCGAGGCGTTTCCCGATGTTCCGTTTTATGGAATATCAAGCGGGAAATTGCGTCGTTATTTCTCAATGAAAAACTTTACGGATCCTTTTAAAGTGCTTGCTGGAATCATGCAGGCTTTTCGTATTATCAAAAAAGTAAAACCTCAGGTCATTTTTTCAAAAGGTGGCTTTGTCTCGGTACCAGTCGTGATGGCTGCAAAAGTTGCAGGCGTTCCGGTCGTTATTCATGAATCAGATGTAACACCTGGGTTGGCCAATAAAATCGCCTTACCATTTGCCTCACATATCTTCACTATCTTTGAAGAAACGCTGCAGCATTTACCACAAGAAAAGGCTACTTGTACAGGTTCGATTATTCGCCAAGAGCTCTTTACGGGTAATAAAGCAAAGGGGTTATCAATTTGCGGCTTTACAACGTCAAAACCTGTACTGCTTGTCATGGGAGGGAGTCTAGGATCGGTTGTCTTAAATGATGCCCTCCGTCAAAACTTACCGGAACTTTTACAAACCTTCCGAGTGATACATTTATGTGGCAAAGGAAATAACGATCAAGCACTGGAGTCACTACCAGGCTACAAGCAGTTTGAGTATGTTACAACGGAATTACCGGATTTATTACATGCGGCAGATTTTGTCGTATCGCGTGCAGGATCTAATTCGATTTTCGAATTTTTAGCACTTCATAAGCCAATGTTGTTAATCCCACTTTCTGCACAAAAAAGTCGTGGTGACCAAATTTTAAACGCCAATTTATTTAAAAAACAAGGCTATGCAGAAGTATTACAAGAGGATGAATTAACAAAGGAATCGTTTATAAAATCTGTGCATACGTTATCAGCTCGTAAATCAGAAATGACTGCAACGATGGAGAAAACGCAAAGACCGAAAACGCCAGATGAGATGGCAAAATTAATTTTGCAATTTAAAAAATAACAAAAGCTATGTGTTCCGTCATACTCGACAGAATACATAGCTTCTTTCGTTGGTAAAAATCAAATTTTTAAATTACATGGCTTGTTCTTCGCCTTCTTGCAATTGATTTGCAGTTGTAAGGTAGAACAAATCACGTGGGATTTTATATAAAGTAAATTGTGCTTCTCCACCATTTACTTGTGCTAATAATGTCGGATGACTTTCGTTAGCACTGATGACGTAGGGGAGTTTTAAAGCTGCACGCTGAGATTTTATATTTTCAACTCGAATACGGAGAAAGACCGTATGAAAATTATAATCAAAGAATAATTCATTCAAAAAAAGCATTTTAGCCTTTTGGTTATAACCTTGACCCTGATAAGGAAGTCCAATCCACGTTCCGAGAAAGCCAGCACCGTCCTCTACATCATGAATGCTAATGGTGCCGATTGGTTGACCCCAATCATCAGTTATTGTCCTAGAAATAGCGAGTCCTCTCGCTTCTTCTTCAATCAATTGTTTTGTCATAAACCAGTACTCGTCAGCAGATGTGGCTTTTTGACGGACAAAAGGGAAAACAGAAGGCTGTGATAATAGCTCATAAAGCTCTGTACATTCATGTAGGTCTCGATGTTTAAGCATACGAAACGCCTCCTTTACTAGGGTAGTAAAACAATTCCGTTGAAGCATAAAGAAGAAAACTAAAAATCGTACTGGAATTAAAAACCCAAAGAACTAGACGTTATAACTATGAAATCCATAATCTCCCGCTGTCTTACTGATTTTGCGACCATACCGAAAAATGGCTAGTTTTTTTAATATAATATAACATACCTACTGCTTGATGCAATAATTTTGCTCGTTAAAACAAAAATTAAGTTTAATAATTTATGAATTCTGAAAATTATCAAAATTCAAAAAGTGTTATGGGTGTAAAGTCCATAGTAGGTATTCTATCCAATTAATTGATTAATATAACAATTCTTTTGTATTATATAATAAACTTAATAAACTGGATATCATCAAATTTCATCCAGAAAAGGATAGAAATTTTCTGATTAAAGAAAGTAATCTTCTGTAAATATGTTATAATAGTAGCATTGATTTTTTTGTATAAATTAGTGGTTTTATTACGATTCTATAAACAACAACGACTCTTTATGGGAGGTGACAGCATGGAGTATTATTTAAGTGAAGCGCAATTTAATCAACTATTCATCGGCAAAGATTTTGTCTATCTCATGAAAAGAGTACAAGATGATTATCAATATATTCGCTTAAATCAAACAGCGCAATCTCTGTTATCAAAAGAAGCCATAGGAAAAATGCTTTCTGCAATCTCCTCTAGTCGTAATTTTGCAATTATTCAAGAAAATTATCATCTAGCAATTGCGCTAAATAAACAGATCGACTATGTGGATTATGCATATATTGAATCTGAAGTTCGGAAATATGAGACATCTGTTCGACCAATTATGTTCGGTGATGAACACTATATTTTAGCTATTACAAAAGAACTCTTATATGACCGAAATATTGAAGATAAGTTTTTGATTATGCGATCTATGTTTGATCATGCTTTCTTTGCGACGGTCATTTTATCAACTGATGGTGTTATTTATGAAGCGAACTCTAGCTTCATGGAGGATTTCGAGTTAGGTAACGAAAAATTGAAACATCAACTTTTTATTGATTTACCAATTATTCCGAAAGACGAAATTGAAAAAATACAAAATTATTTAAAAAGAGCCGCTTTGGGTGAAAATATCGGGGAGAAACTTATTAAGCTTCATACATTGGAGAAAAAAGACCGCATTTATTTAGTTTCACTTTCTCCAGTTATGCAGGGAGATAATTCTTTTGCGATATTTCTCATCATGCAAGATTTCACACAATTTACTGAGCAAAAGGCGGAATTGCGTTCGAAATCCCATGGACTTGAAGAATTTAAGGCCGCTTTAAATTCCGCAACATCTATTGCGATATTAGATATTGAAGGTAACATTGTTGAAGTAAATGATTTGTTGTTAAACGCTTCGGGATTTACAGCGGATGAGCTTATTGGTCAACCCTATAATTTAATTGAACCGCGTTATCATACAGAAAACTTTTTACAGACTATAAACGAAACACTTGATGTGGGGAAGATTTGGCGAGGAGAGTTGTGCTACCGTACTAAATACCATGCTGATTACTGGGTAGAGGCAGCTATTGTACCATTGAAGAATGAATTTGGTAAGGTCGAACAATATTTATCCATTAACTATGATATTACGGACAAGAAAAGAATGTTAACGGAATTAAAAAATATTGAAAGAACATTTCGTCTTATCACTGAAAATACAAATGATTTAATTGTTATTACGAACGAGGATGGCATTATTATTTATGCGTCGCCTTCTTATCGGATTTACTTAGGCTACGAAATTGTGGAATTACAAGGTCAGTTTTACAGTAGCATTGTCGATGAGGAGAGTAAGAAGGCATGGCAATCATTTTTAAATAATTTTACTGGTCAAACAGATACACAGCTTGAACTTTTACTGAAGGCAAAAGATGGTACACCTGTTTGGACGGAAGGGAATGTGACTGTTGTTCATGATCCAGAGCGTGAAACGGTTTCGCAAATTATGATGGTTTCACGTGAAATCACCCACCGAAAAGAGCGGGAAAATGACTTGCTCTATTTAGCCTATCATGATAGTTTAACGCAGTTACCGAATCGTCGCTATCTATTGAAGGAATTCCCGAAAGTATTAGCAGAAGCGCATACCAATAATGTGTGTTTAGCCATGCTTTACATTGATGGGGACGATTTTAAGGATGTAAATGACCAATTTGGACATGATACAGGCGATGAGTTTATCCGTAATGTTGGCAATGTATTAATCACATCGGTTCGTAGTCATGATTTAGTGATCCGCATTGGTGGGGATGAATTTATTGTCGTTTTAACAGGGTTAACGAGAGATACTGAGGCAAGAAATGCCCAGATGATGCATATTATTAACCGTATTCGTCATGAATTGAAAAAGGGGTGGACAATTGATAATCATCATTTTGCTCCAACTGCTTCTATAGGAATTGCGTATTATCCAGATCATGCCAAAACATTGGACTCACTTATGGACTTAGCGGACCAAGCATTATATAAAGCGAAAGAATATGGGAAAAATAAATTTTATATAACAGAGACTCATTAAAAAAGTCTGTACGAACGAGTATTTACTTGTGGTACAGACTTTTTACTTGGTGTTATGCTATAGCTGTGGTAATACCAACAATCCTCTTTGTTGAAAGTATCAGTTATTTTGAATAAGAAGGTGATGACATGCCTAAAAAGATATTATTAGTAGAAGATGAGAAACATATTGCACGTTTCGTTGAGCTAGAGTTGCAGCACGAAGGATACATCGTCACAGTCGCTTCTGAAGGTCGCGAAGGATTGGCTCTTGCTACTTCTGAAGATTTTGATGTGTTATTATTAGATGTTATGCTTCCTGGCATAAATGGTATAGAAATCTGCCGCCGTGTACGCACGCAGTCCAAAGTGCCGATTATTCTATTAACAGCACGTGATGCCGTAATGGATCGAGTAGCAGGCTTAGATGCAGGAGCCGATGACTACATTGTAAAACCATTTGCCATTGAAGAATTACTAGCAAGAATACGTACAATTTTGCGACGTATTACACCGGAAGAAAAAACAGGTGTTACGTTAGATTTTCGTGATATAGAAATTGACATTGCGGCTTATGCAGTTTTTGTACAAGGTGAAAAGCTTGACCTAACAAAAACCGAATATGATTTGCTTAAACTATTAGTAGAGCATAAAAACAAAGTATGTACACGCGAACTGATTTTAACTTCCATTTGGGGGTATGATACAGATATTGAGACGAATGTGGTTGATGTCTATATCCGGCACTTACGTACAAAACTGCCGGGAGATATGAATGCCTATATCGAGACGGTCCGTGGAGTAGGGTATGTGATGCGTGAATGAAGAAATTAAAAGAATATGCTCTCAATCTATCATTGCAGAGAAAATGGATGCTCACTTCTAGTGCTGTTATTTTTTTTAGCTATGCGATTATTTGTATAGTTGTGTATGTCTCACTACATACATGGTTATTAAATGATGAAGAAAGTAAAGTGAAACGGACAAGCGATGATATAGTGTCTTTTTTAGAGTCACAGGGGCCAAATATTTCGATTCAACAAATACAGCAAAACACTGGTTTATTAAACTCGATTGTGGACCGAGATCAGTCCGTGAGACTATTTAATATAGATGGTATTGAGGTCTTGCGCATCAATGATGCATCTTCAGCAGCACCACTTACTTCAATGCGAGAAATCGTACAAATGACAGTTGACAAAAAAGATGTCTTTGTAGCAAATGAACCTATTCGGCTTGGCTTTTTCCAAGGCTATATTCAAGTCATTCATCCGCTAACAGGCTTTGAATCATTAATGAATTATTTGTTGACAGCTATGCTGATTGCGGGAGTTGGAGCTCTGATATTATCAGGTTCAATTGGTTTTTATCTCGCGAATTATTTAATGAAACCACTTCATGCACTACGCTCGTCAATGAAAACGGTAATGGATAAGGGGTTTAATGAACCAATACAACTTTCGTATACATCACAGGATGAAATTGGTGATTTGTTGAAAATGTACAATGCGATGATGAATGAACTACAAATCTCATTTACGCAGCAGCAACAATTTGTTGCAGATGCTTCACATGAGCTTCGTACGCCTATTCAAGCAATTGAAGGACATCTTTCCCTCTTGAAAAGATGGGGCAAGGATGATCCGGAAATTTTAGAAGAGTCCATTGATACTTCACTAACGGAAATTGCACGTATGCGTAAGATGATTGAAGAGCTGCTAGAACTTGCGCGTCGTGAGGACAAGGACGACATGAGTGAGGCCGATGCAATGGTAGTATTAGAAGGAGTCATTGCTGAAATAGAGCGATACCATCCAGAAGCTCGAATAACGCTGTCGAACGATGGAGAAATAGGTCTTTTATTTATAACTGAAAATGCACTTAGTCAAATTGTTCGTAATATAATAGAGAATGCTATTCGTTATTGTGAAAAAACTCCTGAAGTCAATATTTCGGTTTCGGCAGATCACAAAGAAGCGCATATACAAATAGCTGATAATGGGATCGGTATAGATGAGGAAAACCTTCCCTATATTTTTGATCGTTTTTATCGAGTGGATGAGGCAAGAAATCGCCAAATTGGCGGTACTGGCTTAGGACTAAGTATTTCAAAAATGTTACTTGAGAAATATAATGCATCTGTAGAAGTCAAGAGTGAGAAGAATGTTGGAACCGTTTTCTTTGTGAAAATACCGCTGAAATATTAAGGGAAATATGCACTTTATTCCGTAATTCTATTCTTTGGGAAAAAAATTGCTTAATTTACTGAAAAGAGTTGTATTTTCTGTGAAGAGTAGTAAGATTGAGATGGAAAAAACGTTCTTTAAATTATGGATAAGTTGTGTCAAACATCCTTTTAATGAGCGAAGAAATATTATATAATTAATTGTAATTTAATTAATGGAACTGCCGATAGGCAAAATTTGGAGGTCATTTTTCATGTCGAACAACGTTACAACTGTAAGTTCTCCATGGTCAGCTTTCTCAGGTCCTAACCTAGGATATGTGATGGAGCAATACGACTTATTCTTACAGTCTCCTGAAGAAGTAGAACCGGAGTTAGTATCATTATTCCAACAATTTGGTGCACCAGTAGTAGCAGATGGTGAAGTAGCTGTAGTTGGTAGCTCAGCCGCTCCTGCAGGCGACTATAAAAAAATATTAGCAGCTGTTAAATTAGCTGATACAATTCGTGCACACGGTCATTTAGCAGCAGATATCTATCCTCTAAAAAACCGAGCACTTCAAACCGCTCAAATTGAAGAAAGCGCGTTCAACTTAAGCTCAGCAGATTTAGCTGAAATTCCTGCTGCTATCTTCTTCAAAGATGTACCAGCAGGCGTGAAAAATGGTAAAGATGCAATCGATTACTTAAAATCTGTTTATACAGATAAAATGGCATTTGAATATGGTCATGTAGTAGTGACAGAAGAACGCGATTGGATTCAAGCACAAATTGAATCTGGTTCTTTAAAACAAACATTAGCTTCTGACGAGAAAAAAGCGTTATTAGACCGTTTAACACGTGTTGAAAACTTTGAAAAATTTATTCATAAAACATTTGTTGGTCAAAAACGTTTCTCTGGTGAAGGTCTTGATACACAAATTGTCCTTTTTGATGAAATTTTAAAAACTGCAGAAACAAGCAACGTTGAAAATGTGCGTATCGGTATGGCGCACCGTGGTCGTTTAAATGTACTTACGCACATCCTAAATAAACCATATGATATGATGTTTTCTGACTTTGCACACGTTTCAAACGAGCTATTTTTACCACAACATGGTCGTCTTGAAATTACAAAAGGTTGGACTGGCGACGTGAAATACCATATGGGTGCTTCCTATAGCCGTGAGTCAGGTATGAATGTAAAACTTGCCTATAACCCATCTCACTTAGAAGTTGGCAATCCGGTTGTTTTAGGTTCTACTCGTGCAACGCAAGATGATACGTCAAATCCAGGCCAAGCTGTTCATAACCCAGGAAAAGGATTAGGAATCCTTGTTCATGGTGATGCGGCGTTCCCAGGTCAAGGGATTGTAACAGAAGTGTTAAACTATTCGAAAACAGAAGGTTTCTCAACTGGTGGAACAATTCATCTCATCGCCAACAATATGATCGGCTTCACTACGGAGTTGCATGACTCTCGTTCATCTGTTTATTCTTCTGACCCAGCAAAAGGTTATGAAGTACCTGTTGTACACGTTAACGCAGATAGTCCGGAAGCAGTTGTACAAGTGGGACGTTTTGCTGCTAGCTACCGTCAAAAGTTTGGGAAAGATATTATCGTCGACTTGATTGGTTACCGTCGTCATGGACATAACGAAACGGATGATCCAACTGTAACAAATCCAGAAGTATATAAACTTGTCTCTAAACACGAAACTGTACGTGCATTATATGGTGCACAATTAGTTGCTGCTGGTGTCGTTTCTAAGGATGACGTAACTGCACTGGATACAGCTATCTATGCAGAAATGCAAGCTGCTTATGATCATGTGAAAGAAATGGCAGATAAAGATGAGCATAAGCATTTGGAAATGCCAGAAGAGTTAAAAGTGGAATTCCCACAAATCGAAACAGCTGTAGGTGCTGAACGATTAGGAAAAATTAACGAAGAACTTCTAGTATTTGAGCAAGACTTCCAACCACAAAATAAACTTGGCAAAATTTTAGAAAAACGTCGTGATGCTTTTGCATCTGCAAAAATCGACTGGGGTCATGCTGAAACTTTAGCATATGCTACAATTATTCAAGATGGCACACCTGTACGTTTTACTGGTCAAGACGCACAACGTGGTACGTTCTCACAACGTCACTTAGTGTTACATGACAAAAACAATGGTAATGTATTCACACCACTTCACCATATTTCTGGTGCAAGTGCATCATTTACAGTTCACAACTCACCGCTTACTGAAGCAGGGGTAGTAGGATATGAATATGGTTACAATTTAGAAAGAGGTAATGTCTTATCAGTTTGGGAAGCACAATTTGGTGACTTTGCCAATATGGCACAAGTGATGTTTGACAACTTCATTTCAGGGGCACGCTCTAAATGGGGTCAAAAATCTGGTTTCGTTATTCTTTTACCACACGGTTATGAAGGTCAAGGTCCTGAACACTCTTCAAGTCGTATGGAACGTTACTTACAAATGTCAGCTGAAAATAACTGGTTTGTAGCAAACTGCTCGAATGCAGGGAACTACTACCACTTACTACGTCGCCAAGCAGCAATGCTAGAAACTGAAGGGGTACGTCCACTTGTTGTTGTATCACCAAAATCACTACTGCGTCATCCATTGGCAGCAGCGAATGCTGAACAATTAGCAAATGGCTCATTCCAAGAAGTAATCGAGCAACCAGGCTTAGGTGCAAAAACTAAATCTGTAGAACGTATTTTACTAGGTACTGGTAAAGTAATGATTGATTTAGCAGACCGCATAAAAGATGGAGAAGGCTTCGATCACATACACATTGTACGTGTAGAACAACTTTACCCATTCCCATCAGCGCAAGTAGCTGATATTATAGCTAAGTACCCAAATACAAAAGAGATTGCTTGGGTACAAGAAGAGCCTAAAAATCAAGGTGCTTGGAATTACGCATTAGAAACATTATATGAACTTTCTGAAGGTAAAAAACTTCGTTATGTAGGTCGTCCTGCAATGAGTTCGACTTCAGAAGGCGATGCAGATTCTCATAAAGCAGCTCAGGCAGCAATTATTGATGAAGCAGTTGCTGAATCGGTAAAAGTGAAATAATCATATAGTTATTACTGAAAGCTGGGCTATTTGCCTTAGGCGGTAGCCCTTTTATGTGCATACTTTATGCACGTTAATCAAAGGAGGAAATGAAAGTGGCTGAAATTAAAGTCCCTGAGTTAGCAGAATCGATTACAGAAGGTAGTATTGCACAGTGGGTAAAAAAAGTGGGCGACCGCATTGAAAAAGGTGAATTCATCGTTGAACTTGAAACAGATAAAGTAAACGCTGAAATCATTTCTGAAGAAGCGGGTGTGTTAACACAAATTTTAGCTGAAGAAGGCGATACTGTTCTTGTTGGTCAAGTTATCGCAGTTGTAGAAGCTGGCGAAGGTGCAGCTCCTGCTCCAACAGCAGCAGCAACACCTGCAGCACCACAAGCAGCTCCTGCCCCTGTAGCAGCAGCTCCAGTTGTAGAAGAAACTTCTGGTGAGCGTGTAATCGCATCTCCAGCAGCTCGTAAACTTGCGCGTGAAAAAGGCATTGACCTTGCTGCTGTATCTCCAGTAGACCCACAAGGCCGTGTACGTGTACAAGATGTTGCAGCTCATGGTACAGCACCAGTGGCAACACCACAAGCAGCTCCTGCAGCACCTAAAGCAGTGGTAGCTGTGGACGAATCACGAGTGACAGTTGAAAAAATGAGCCGTCGTCGTCAAACAATCGCAAAACGTTTACTTGAAGTTAAGCAATCAACAGCTATGCTAACAACATTTAACGAAGTCGACATGACGAACGTTATGGCATTACGTTCTCGTAAAAAAGATCAATTCTTTGAATCAACTGGCTCTAAACTTGGATTCATGTCATTCTTCACAAAAGCAGTAGTTGCAGCGCTTAAAAAATACCCATATGTGAACGCACAAATTGCTGGTGATGAAATTCACTTAAACAACTTCTATGATATCGGTGTAGCTGTATCAACGGAAGAAGGTTTAGTAGTACCAGTTGTACGTGATGCTGACCGTAAAAACTTTGCTGAAATTGAAGATTCAATTGCAGACTTGGCGAAAAAAGCACGCGACAAAAAATTAGGTTTAAGCGACCTATCTGGTGGGTCATTCACAATCACTAATGGCGGTGTATTCGGCTCATTAATGTCAACACCAATTATGAACGGTACACAAGCAGCGATTCTTGGAATGCACTCTATTAAAAAACGCCCTGTTGAAGTTGATGGAGAAGTAGCTATCCGTCCAATGATGTATCTAGCGTTATCTTACGATCACCGTATTATCGATGGTAAAGATTCTGTAGGTTTCCTTAAAACTGTTAAAGAATTACTTGAAAATCCAGAAGATTTATTGTTGAATTCTTAATAATAGTAGTATACTCCTCCATCACTTTGGAGGAGTTTTTTATCATGGATGAGTAAATATATGGTATTTTTTTAACTAACAACATTTGGATATAATAGAAAAATACTAGAAAATATCCGTTGGAATTAAAACATTAGTCTGAAAAATGATAAAACTTTCTTGACGCATAGACTATTTTTATAGTAGTATCTAATTATCAATTAAATAAACAAACCTCACGTTCCTTTGTGAGGTAGAGGCGCGATATTTATTAGTTCATTGTTGAGTTTAAGCAAGCGAGGACGCAATGGAGAAGGAAATGTCGCCGAAGTATAAAAGGAGCTCATACTTTTATGCTGGGTCTGCAGTGAATAAGTGCAGGACTGTCCTAGTAGATATAATTCCAGTTTACTAGGTTGTGCTATCTCGGATACATGGAAATTATAGTGAGGATTTGGGCAACTGTCAATAAAGGTACGACCTAAGTTCTGAACTTAGGTCGTTTTTTTGTACAGTTGCTTTATTTTTTTACAGAAAAGGGGGAGTTTTACATGAAAAGAAAATGGTTGTTATTTATGTTAGCCGCTATGACTGCAATTTTATTAGCTGCATGTGGTACTAGCGACAAAAAAGATAAGACGACTGGAGATGCTGGTACAGATGAAGAAGGTGGCGAATTCCGTGTAGGGATGGAAGCTGGCTATCCTCCATTCAATTGGACACAGCAAGGTGATGCAAATGGTGCTGTGAAAATCGCTGATAATGCTGAATATGCAGGCGGTTATGATGTACAAATGGCGAAAAAAATGGCTGAAGGTTTAGGAAAAGAATTAGTAATTGTGAAACTTGAGTGGGACGGTCTAGTGCCAGCTTTACAATCAAATAAAATTGATGCCATTGTAGCGGGGATGTCTCCTACAAAGGAACGTAAAGAAACAATTGACTTCACAGAAAACTACTATACATCAGATTTTGTTATGGTTATTAAAAAGGGTAGTAAATATGAAAATGCCAAATCAATCCAAGACTTTTCTGGTGCAAAGGTTACATCTCAATTAAATACTTCTAACTACGAAGTTATCGATCAAATCAAAGGCGTTAACAAACAAACAGCAATGGAAAACTTCTCAGCAATGCGTGTGGCGTTACAAGCTGGAAAAATCGATGGCTATGTAGCTGAACGTCCAGAAGGTATTTCAGCTGCAGCTGCAAATGAAAACTTTGCATTTGTGTCATTTGAAGAAGGATTTGATACAGATATCTCAAATACGTCTATTGCAGTTGGTTTACGTAAAGGTGATGCTAATTTAGATAAAATCAACGAAATCCTAAAAGGTATTTCTGAAGATGATCGACAAAAAATTATGGAAGATGCAATTCTTCAACAACCAGCAGCACAATAATATGGATGCACGGGCTAATCAGTAGCCCGTGTAATCTATCTTTACTTCTATTCAGTGAATCCACATTGAATAAGTAGTAATGTCTTGGGTAATTGTCACATAATTTGAAAGAAGCATGCACAATTCAAATTTAAGACTCGATTAAGACCAGGGCATAAATGATATGAACAAGCAACAAGAAGTTGTTAGGAGGAGCATCATGAGTTTTGAATGGATTATTTCTATAATAGAAAACAACTGGCAAATGTTTTTACGGGGCGCTTATTATACGTTACTTATTTCAACAATTAGTACAATTATTGGTGCATTCATCGGATTTTTCATCGGAATTATGCATACCATTCCGACACGTAAAAAGAGCGTAAAGCATTACATTTTAAAGCTTTTAAACTTTATACTGACATGCTACGTTGAGTTTTTCCGTGGTACACCAATGATTGTACAAGCAATGGTGGTATATTACGGATTAGATATTGCTTTTGGTATTGATATGCACTTTATTACAGCTGGTATTTTAGTAGTTTCGCTCAACACGGGTGCATACATGGCTGAAATCGTGCGTGGTGGGATTGTCTCTGTTGATAGAGGACAGTACGAGGCAGCATCTGCAATTGGTATGAATCATTTCCAAATTATGATGCATGTCGTATTACCACAAGTTGCTCGTAATATTTTGCCTGCTACAGGTAATCAATTAATCATGAATATTAAAGATACAGCGGTATTAAATGTTATTGGTGTTACGGAATTATTCTTTCAAACAAAATCTGTTGCCGGCAATAATTTCCGATATTTTGAATCGTTCTTCGTCGCATGTGTGCTGTACTTTATCATGACATTTACAGCATCTCGTATTTTACTATATGTAGAAAAAAGACTTGATGGCCCAGATGCTTATCAAAAAGAACAGAAAGAGACATTATAGGGGGACGCACAAATGGCAGTCATTCAAATTGAACATTTAAGTAAATCATTTGGACGTAACCAAGTGTTAAAAGATGTGAATTTTCAGGTAGAAAAGGGAGAGGTAGTTTGTTTAATCGGTTCTTCAGGATCAGGCAAATCAACACTACTTCGTTGTATTAATTTACTGGAAATACCAAGTGGTGGCGAAATTATCTTCAAGGGCGAAAATATTTTAGATGAGAAGCACAATATTCAAAAATATCGTACACATTTAGGCATGGTGTTCCAGCAGTTTAATTTATTTAATAATCATAATGTCCTTAAAAACTGTACAGTTGGTCAAATAAAGGTGTTAAAACGCTCGAAAGAGGAAGCGGAGAAAACGGCTTTAAAATACCTTGAAATCGTTGGTATGGCGCAATATGTTAATGCGAAGCCTCGTCAGCTATCGGGTGGCCAAAAGCAACGTGTCGCAATTGCACGTGCTCTATCCATGAATCCTGAAGTAATGCTATTTGACGAACCGACTTCAGCACTTGATCCAGAAATGGTAGGCGAAGTATTGAAAGTAATGCGTCAATTAGCCGATGCGGGCAATACAATGCTTATCGTGACACATGAAATGGAGTTTGCGAAGGAAGTTGCAGATCGTGTCGTATTCATGGATAAAGGTGTCATTGTAGAAGAGGGCTCACCATCTAAAGTATTAGTAAATCCAGAACACGAACGAACAAAAGAGTTCTTAAAACGAACTTTGAAATAAAGTGAAAGTTTTCATCGGATGTTGTCAAGGGATAACCAATACCTCGGTGCCGATTTAGCGAGACGGGTAACATGAAAAATATGAATAAGTGAGCCGTTTTACAGGCTCACTTATTTTCTAGAATTCCATTCTGAATACAAAACAAAGCAAATCACAAATGCAATAGCAATGATAAAAAACCATTGCGGTACACCACCAAAGCTCATTAACAAACACCTCTTGTATGAATTGTATCAGGTTTAAATGGACATGCAAACAGTCTTTGCAGACAAAATATGAACTTCTATGGTTTTTTTCTCCACAAAAGCACGAAAATCGTATAAAATAGAGTGAAACATAATCGATGGGGTATTATTCATCACTCCAGCGATTATATTTAGGAACTTAGGTGAAGAACGCCACATCCGGTGGCACCACCTACGTGACCAACATCTTGTTGGCCAGAACCAATTCGGTACTAAGGGGTGTTTGATTGCCCAGTTCGAAGTATTACTCATACTTCGTGTTAAGTGAGCACTGAACACTCATTCGTGCAGGATAAAAATTTGACGTTAGCCAAGTGCTAGTAAAGAGAGGTAAAGAGATTATGTTACATTTAAAATGGAAAGATGCACCAACACTACGCACAGTCACTTGCAAACATACTAATGCATCAAAATACTTAGTTTCAAACGTATTAACAGTAGGAAAAGAATATGAAATAAAAAATGAAACAGAAGAATTCTTATTCATTATCGACAATACTGGGAATATTGGCGGATACTATAAAGATTATTTTGGATGAGTAAATAAGAAGGGGTGTCTCAAATTTAATGTTGAGACACCCCTTCTTTCTATTTAAGGTGTATATGCACTTATGATGATTACGTTGCGCTACTATCTCTTCAGTTCAGTTACATCCTGGAGCTGCTGCTTTTCTTTTTCTGTCGCTGTATGCAGTGCAAAGACATCTTGAATAGCTGATCGAAGCTCGCGTTGTGTTTCTTTAAACTTCGTTACCTGTTGTTCAAAGCTAGAGCTAGTAATGCGATCATTTGTACGTGCCAGTCTTTCCTCTAGTTGTGCATAATGATTATCCATATTCATCGATAACATCATTGCCAGTTGATTTTTCCAAAGTGGAATCAGTGTGACAATTGAAAATTCAATTTTTTCTGCGAGTGTATGATTCGCTTTCTGAATCATACGTATTTGTGGTGCTGTTTGTAGGGCTACCTGCTGAGAAACCTGTAAATCATAAATTCGTTGATCAAGACGTTCAATTTGTTCAGCAAAATCATTGAGCTGTTGGATAATAAGCGGTTGTTTATTCGTTTCAGCACTTGCTACTTTTGCTGGCAATTCTTTTTCGATAACTTGCTGCTTCTTCATTTGCCCTGCTGCAATGGCAGTGGCTAACTCCTCAAAAAATCCTTTATTATGCGAATATAATTGTTCGAGCATGTCTACATCATCAAAGAGTTGGAGCTGAGCACGCTCCAGCTGCACACCAATACGCTCCACTTGAATACTAATGCGTTCAAACTCAGTTAACGTTTGTTTAACTGTAGGACCCGTTTTACTAAACATTTTTTTAAAGAAGGACGGTTTCTTAGGTTCTAAGGCAGCGGGATCGACACGGTCCAACGTTTGCATTAAAGAATCAAGCATTTGGCCGATCTTTGTGACGTCCTTTTGTTTAACCTGCGCAAGCATGCGATCGGCAAATTGAGAGAGGGAACGCTGGGAACCTTGCCCTAATGATAAAACAGATTCGAAATTAGCAAGGTCAATTTGACTAGCAGCTAGCAGCGCGCGACTTTGCGCAAGAGGCGATAGCGTTTCATATGTCGCCATCGCCTCCTCAGTTGTTGCTTCTAAATAGGTATGCACTAGTGGTGAAACACCTTGTAAGGTATCTAAATGAAAAATACGCTCGCTATTTGCTGTCACTTATCATCGCCCCGCCATTCTAGCTGTGCTTTCCGTTTACTAGTGGAACGATTAGCGAATTCAATTTCCATTTGAAGATGATCGATATCATTTGAAAGCGCATCTTTTAAGTCAATTTGAATGGTATCATTTAAATCCGTTAATGTTTCTCGTGTCTTTGACAAGGTGATTTGGATTTCTTTATCCTTTACAGGTTGTTTTGAAAGCATTGTGTATTTATCAGTTAATTCTACTGCCGAAGGAAGGTGCGCATAAAAAAATTGTTCAACATTATAAAACTTACGAGGGTCTGTCTTGACCATTTTGACAATATTTTTTGAAATTCGTGTCATTTCAAGTAATTGTTTAAAGGCTGCAACAGAACGAACGCGTAAATAGTTTTGACTTAATGATTGAATATGCTTATTTGCTGTTGAAATTTGTGAATCAATATGTTTGTATTCTTCCTTTGAAATACCTGCTAATTGCATGACTTTCTTTTTTTGGCTATGTTTCAGCAACTTGGTACTCGTTGCGTAAGTTCCAGCGAACAATAAACCACCAAGGAAGATTCCTGGATTTGCCGCAATTGCTGCGATAGAAACAGTTGATAATGATAAAATTAAGCTAGCGGTATGTCTAGATAAAAACTGTCCGACACTGAGCATAGTTTCTTCCTCCTTGCTTTTCAATATGTCTAACTAGTTATACGAAAAATTCGACATAAAGTTTCAATGAAATAACCCTTACATAAATTTTACTTCTATTTGCTGAGTTTCTCAATGATAATACCTAATATAAAAATGAAACTTTCACCTAACAACCATAATATCCAATTGGACAAATCTAACTTTTATATGTAAGTAGTAATACTATCACGTGACTAACTGTTAAATACAGCTTCATTGGCTGGTGAGTTAGCTGCTATTGCCGCGATGGAATTAGTGCAAGTTTGCCATAAGAAAGAAACAACTAACATTGAATTGGACCATCTATTTCAAAGCAATTATTGCCGCATGCTTTAAGTGATTTGCTAAAGCTTATTATTGAATCGTAGTGTGGTGTTTCTGCAATATATGAAAAAGCTCTTTCACAATTTTGACAGAGCTTTTTTGCCTGTGATAATGTTAACAGGAGGTGATAATAAATGGCATTTCAATCCCAAAATATCTTTATCAATTTACCGGTGAAAGACCTGAAAAAGTCTACTGATTTTTTCAAAGCGCTAGGTTTTGCGTTCAACTTACAATTCACCACTGAGGACACAGCAAGTATGATTATCAGTGACAATATCTTTGCTTTGTTAATGCTGGAAGAACGTTTCAAAGCGTTTAGTAAGAAAGAAATTGTGGATACTACTACTTCGGCACAAGCGATTTTCTGTTTATCAGCTGAAAGTCGAGATCAAGTGAACGACTTGGTTAATCAGGCACTGTCATCTGGCGGTAAATCTTCGAGTGACCCTCAAGATCACGGATTTATGTATGTATGGGGTTTTCAGGACGTAGACGGTCATTTATGGGAAGTGGCGTATATGGATGAAAGCGCAATGACTCAAGGATAAAACGCGGGTTTTATTTGCTAAGGATGATGTCTTAACAGGTATCATCTTTTTTCTTTGTATTTTTGGATGAACAGTCTTTAATAATAAAAAAAGACCTGCAATAGCAAGTGCTTGTCAAACATCTCTCCAAAAATCCATAAATCAGGTAACACAACATCCTTTTTTGGCTATGAACGAAAACATACATCCTTACATAATATAAATATGAAATATTTTTTAAAAGGATGATGTAAAATGTCATTGATGAAATTATGAGTATTGCAGTCAAAAGAACGGATACCTTGGTTCTTGGTGGAGAAATACCTGATGGCTGGGGCGATGATGGTTGGGACATTGATCGTTGGGAGAATGACGGTGGTAGAAGTCTTAATACAAGACATGGCAGCGTTCGTAAGTGATAAAGTTAATTTACTACATTTAAAATTTTGGACTGTGAGGGAGGCGACCTGTCTCCCTTTAAAACATTGTACGCACAAATTTCCATTGACGACTGTTCATATTTCTTATGAAATCCATATTTCGATGATAATCTAAATGTTTATATCCTATTATAAATATTGAAGAAGATATGGATAGGAGAGAAGTAAAAATGGAAAAAATGACGCAGGTTCCTCACACAGAAATTATTAAGCCTAAAATTCTCTACTACGGAACACCCGTGATTTTATTAAATTCGCTAAATGAGGATGGATCCGTAAATATTAGCCCCCTTTCATCATCATGGGCATTAGGAGATTATATTATTTTAGGAATTGGCCTTGGGGGAAAAACGATTGAAAATTTAGAACGACATCCTGAATGTGTAATTAATGTTCCAAGTCCTTCTTTATGGGAAAATGTTGAGAAATTAGCTCCTTTTACAGGGAAAAATCCCGTTCCAGAATATAAGAAAAAGAATGGATTTACATTTGAAAAAGAAAAATACGCTATTAGTAAATTAACTCCAGCTGAATCTAAAACAGTAAAACCTACACGGATTAAGGAGTGCCCTATTCAAATTGAGGCGATAGTAAAACATATTCGTATGCCTGATTATTCCACTGATTTTGCAATTGTTGAAGTACAAGTTATACATGTACATGCGCATAAGGATATTCTGACTGGCGAAAATTATATTGACCCCAATAAATGGAGCCCGCTTATCTATAATTTCCGTCATTATTTCGGTCTTGGTAACCAGTTAGGTAAAACCTTTAGAGCTGAATGATAAAAATATATTTTCTTTAAAGTAGTGCAGATAATATCACAAAAAGAGCAGATCCTCAATTACATTTGAGACTGTTCTTTTTTTCATCTCTTCTTTCCGCTCATCAAAATAATTTGTGGAGAAGAGGGATTTCACATGGAACAATG
Organism: Lysinibacillus sp. NPDC048646; assembly: GCF_050272295.1. NCBI lineage: Bacteria > Bacillati > Bacillota > Bacilli > Caryophanales > Bacillaceae > Lysinibacillus > Lysinibacillus sp. NPDC048646. The sequence continues at coordinate 29,089 of NZ_JBNNLZ010000012.1, read as the reverse complement.
TTAGGATATCAGCACTGAGATTACGATGAAGGATGGGTGAGTCTTATAGCTTTAGAATTACCACTGGTTGGAATACGTTTTTAATCTAAGATGGAGGGGCAAGTGACCAGAAGACTCTTATTTAGGTGATGATATTGATTTTTTGTTTTTTTGTCTGTAAGCAATGAGCGTAGTTTTTAAGGATGCGTAACTTCCAATAGCTGAGTATCCATAAAACCAACCCATAAATATGCCTGCGAGTAGATTATGTCGATGACTAATAAAAATTGAAATAAGTAAACCAATTATTAATGCTATTGAAGGAACCCAAATTGGTTTGATATGAAAAAATTTCTTTAAAAGTTGAGTAAGGATCATAATCACAGGGATAGCTATTACGGCATCCCAAAAATTTGTATGTATAGTTGGAAAGTGTTCCATAAATACACCTCAATTTTATTTTTATTATTCATTGTTTGTTTTTATCAATTTTTTATACTACTCTAATTTAGAAAAAGAAATATGGTTTCTAATATTGACTAATCGAAAAATTAAGACATTTTAGGGAATTCTTCTGGAGTAATGTTTTTAGCCTCATATGAAATCACTTTATTCTTATTTGTAAAGTCATCAGCAGGGAAATGAACAGGCTCATAGTAAGCGCCTAAGGACATCCATTTCAAACGACTATTATCGGAATGGTGAATATAAGGCGTATGCCGAAATTTCTTTATCCTTGTGAAAGTAGGGGAACAGTACGAATGAAGCGAGTAACGATCGTGGCGGCATAGCCCTACATCTTACCCTTTGAAAACTAAATCAACTAAATGAAACTCACAGGGTCGAGTAAGATGATGGGACTTTTGTTATGAAAGGAGTACCAATCCATCGGTGAGTACAACACTACGACATGCGGAATATGTATGGTAAACAATTAAAGAAATTAAACCAATTTCGTTGCTTTAGTCTAAAGGAATAAGATGGAACGCCGTATGAGGGGAAACTCTCACGTACGGTGTGGAGCAGGGGAACAGATGGAGAACTTCAAAGTCTTACCTATTGCTATATAATGCAAATATTTATAGAAAATCAATTCAATGTAATATTTTTGGATTGATAATTAATAATAGAACCGTATTATTAAAAATAAGGAGAAATAAAGAATGAGATTATGGCATGTGGATTTATTAGCGTATCTACCAAAAGGACAACTACTTTCACAGTGGAGAGAATTAAATAGTATATTTGCCAAAGAAGATAAGCACATATTAATTAATTATATATACGAATATCCTAAAGACGATTTGTATGTTTATACAGAAAAAATAATTGATGAAATGAAGAATCGTGGTTATAAAATTAGGACATATGAAAAAATGAATAAATACTTTGAAGATTTAGAATCAGTTAAGAATGTTAAACCTTTTAAAAATCATCACGACAAGGAATATCTTCAAATTTGCTATTACAATCTAAAGGAAAAATTTATGCGTGGTCAGAAAGATTATGAAGAGGATAGGTACAATAGTTTATGTAGGTACGTAAATGATACACTGTTGTCTCAGTAAAGAATTATGCCAATTGTAACATAAAAAAGCCGCAGCTTCTTCACATGCTACAGCTCAGAAAAAATATTGCAAAGAAAAGTAGAAAGTGGGTTTGTATGAAAAAGCCTCAGCATTGAACTGGCAACTTACAGAGTTGTTTAATCGCAGCAGCAATAATGGCTAAAGCTCCAGGCAACGACTTTACTAAAAAAGAAGAATCTTTTTTTACAAGCCACCACGTAATCGTCAAAATTAGAATTCCAGGTATAAGAGCCATCAGTAAAGGTCCTACAAGCATCATTAAAAAATCAACCTCACTTATTTTTTGGTGTTATTTAATGGATTAAATCTGCCTAATGTTTATCTTAACGACTATCAAAATTCATTTATGGTAAGATGTTCTATTTAATATCTCTACTATATAGGGCAGCAACAATCTTTTAGAAAACAGTTTATGAAAAAGACTTATTTCAGCTTATTTTTTCAAGTTCTTCAATTCTTTTTTCTAATTTCTTAATCTTCATGTCATTAAGCACAGAAATGACCGAAGCAGTCATAGCAAAGGTAAAAGCTGCGAATACACTCATTGGAATACCCCCTAATATTTGTTAAAATAATGATAACATAAAAAAGCCACAGCATTTGTAGATCGAAGGACGAACTCGATTCTTTAACGAATGCAGCTGCCAGGATAATTTGGTACCTCAAGCATCCAGAAAAAAATTGAGTGTACCCTAAATTCCCCCCACATAACAATACAATGAATGACATATAAATAAAGTAGTGAAAAATTAGGAGCTTCTAAACGTTGATAGAATCGAATCTATCATTTACTAAATACGTGCAAATATAGGTAAAACTTAAGAAAATCTTCAGGTTCTCGAAAGGAAAAACTTAAGATTTAAATTGTATGCTTGAAAAAGTAGAAAATACGAAACCAAATGAAGTGCTAATACGTATTTGTAATAGCTGAGAATATTGGAGTAGGTGAAGATATGGCATATACCATTTACATAGTTTTAACAAAAACAGGTACATTATTGTCAAAAGCTATTGGCATGTATACCGGCAAAGAGATGAATCATGCATCTGTTTCATTTGATGACGGCCTCTTTGAAATGTATAGCTTCGGGCGAAGACAACTAAATAACCCTTTAAGCGGAGGATTTTTACGAGAGGATGCAGAATCAGGATTGTTTGAAGCCGCTGACTGCGTTATTTATCGTTGCAAGGTATCACATTATCAGTATTTAGAAATGATGCAAATCGTCCAGTATATGCATTGGAATCGAGATCGTTATAAATACAATTTTATTGGGTTATTTGGTGTTATGGTACAAAAGGAAGTGAGAAGAGAGCGTGCTTACTTTTGTTCTCAATTTGTAGCGATGCTTTTAAAAGCCGGGGGGTTGAAGGTCTATCAAAATCCGGCGTTAATGACACCGCATTGCATCGCACAATTGCCTTATTTAGAGGAAGTATTTGCTGGGAAACTTGCAGAATATTTACAAAGTGTACGTGTACCAGCAATGTTATATGGTTAGGGAGAATGCTGTATACTTTTCTAGCCTAGCTATCAATTACGCCTCGGCGTAATTAGCAAAATTCTTTGCCCACGAAGAAAAAACCCTTTTCTGCTATAATTAAGATGATGAAGATAGGGGTGATAAAGAATGCATATCGTTGCGATAGAGGGTGTACCATATGCTTGGCTGAACCAATTGCAGAGCATTCATGCCCATGTATTTAATGGAGCAAATCTGCCTCTAGCGAAACTAGAAAGTAAAGAAGGGTTACTTTGTTTATTCGCAGTAGAGAATGAGCATATAATAGGTTTTAAGTTAGGTTATACACATCCCGATGGTGTTTTTTATAGCTGGCTAGGTGGCGTTCATGAAGGCATGCGTGGTCAAGGAATTGCAAGTCAGTTAATGAAAAAACAACACGAAAGAATACAATTACTTGGTTATAAAATTGTACGTACATATGGTAGAAATGTAAGGAAAGCTATGCTCATAACAAATATTAAGCATGGTTTTGACATTGTTTCTACATTTATTGACGACAAGGGTCGACATAAAATAATTTTTGAAAAATCGCTACTTTAAGGAGTTAATAGTTATGAAGGCATATTTAGCAAACGGGTTATTTTCTTTAGGAGATCGTTTAGTCAACGAGCAACTCGCAGCAGCAATTCGACAGGCTGTACCAGGCATTGAATTATACGTACCACAGGAGAATGATGCAATAAATGATAAAACAACATATGCGGATAGTTTAGCGATTGCAGAGGCGGATTTAACGATGCTGCAAAGTAGTGATGTATTAGTTGCGGTATTAGATGGTGTAGAAATAGATTCAGGTGTTGCAGCTGAAATTGGTGCTTTTTCAATGCTCAATCGCCCAATTGTTGGCGTATTTACGGATGTTCGTCAGCAAGGGCGAGAAAATATGATGAAAATTGAAGCACTTGTTCGAGATGGTATCGAAAACCAGTTTGTTTATCGTAATTTATTTGTAATCGGCTTGATTAAACGCAATGGCATTATTGCTTCTTCCATTGAAGAGGCTGTTCAAGCAATTGTAAAACTGAAATTATAGGGGGAGTCGCGGATGCTAATGTCTACAACGGATGTGATTATTGGAAAAGACATTGATGAAACGCTCGGCCTAGTCAAGGGGAATTCAGTGCAATCTAGAAACTTTGGCCGTGATATGATTGCAGGGCTCCGTAATATTGTGGGTGGAGAAGTGAAGGCGTATGCAGAAATGCTTGTTCGCTCCCGAGAAATTGCCACAAAGGCAATGACAGAAGAAGCCCAAAGATTAGGCGCAAATGCAATTGTTGGTGTAAGATTTTCCACATCGTCTGTTATGGATGGTACTTCCGAAGTATTAGCATATGGTACAGCAGTGAAATTAAAGCTATAATTTATACTAGGGCTTCAGTCATATTGATTGGAGTCTTTTTTTGTCTTAATATTGTTAATTATGACAGAAAAGTGGTATGTTCAGTCTGTTTTATGATGTTTTGTTGTTAAATTAGTATAGTACCAATTATACCAAAAATATAGAAATTCTATAGTTAAAAGGACTAATGGTGTCCATCTCGTTTAGTATAATGAGAACGTAACTATGGTGAAAGAGTGGGATATATGGTGGATTTACAACAAAATAAAGGCTATCGTGTCATTTCAATGTTTGACAGACTGATGGATGGCCGAGGAATAAGCAAAAAGCAAGAAGCATTTACACATAAAGTTGGTGAAAAAACCATACAACGTGATTTAGATCAAATCAGAGCGTATATTGAACAGGCTAAATTAGATTGTCATTTAGCCTATGTGCGGACAGAAAAGGTATACAAGCTAACGAATACTGGAAAAAATATTTTATCGAAAGAGCAAGTGTTAGCGATTGTTAAAATACTAATCGAATCGAGAGCATTACTCAAATCGGAAATGAGTGATATTATTGATAATCTCATTTCTATTGTAGCTGCAGATAAACAGGAGCTTATTCATAATATCATTTTAAATGAAAAACACTTATACGTGGATTTGAATCATAGAAAGTCCTTATTGCATCTAATTTGGGCTATTTCAGCGTCTATTCAAAAGAAGAAGTTGATTAAAATTGACTATTTGCGTGAAGGCGAAACAATTCCTTCTGAAATAATCTTAAAGCCACTTGGCGTTATTTTCTCAGAATATTATTTTTATTTAATAGCTTATGATAGTAAGCATGAAAAGGATTTGCCAATTGTGTACCGCATCGATCGTATACAACATTATCTTGAGCTTGATAAGAAATTTCAAATCCCCTATTCTGAGCGTTTTCAGGAAGGGGAGTTTCGCAAGCGTATTCAGTTCATGCACGCTGGTGAGCTCATGCATATGAAATTTATATTTAAAGGCTTATCGCCACAGGCAGTATTAGATCGATTACCTACGGCTAAAATGCTGTCAAGTAAAGAAGGTCAATGCCTATTTGAAGCAGAAGTTTTTGGACACGGTATTAAGATGTGGTTATTGAGCCAAGGTGCGAATATTGAGGTGCTAGAGCCACTTGAATTAAGAGAAGAAATGATTGGCATCATACAATCTATGCAACAAAACTATCGTTATATTTAATAAATGAGGGGGGCTGTCTTTACTTTTTGGACAGCCCTTTTCGATTTGTCCTCAAAATAAATCTTCGAAAAATGTTAAATCAATGTCATCTAATAACTTGTAATCCTTCATATAATTTTCCTCGTATAAAAAAACGTATAGATGCTTTGCATCATCCAGACGCATGCCAATTGATCGTTCATCATTAATACGTAGTGTTAGCCAATAAGCCTCTTCAAAGTCTGGGTTGGAAAAACGTACTTTTCTGAGGGGTTGGTCATTCAAGTGTTGCATGATTTGATCAATCCTAGCTGCATCAGAAATATTGATTGTTTTTTCGTCGGATGCTCGAATGATTTCAATTTCTTTAATATGTTCGATATCGAGTGGTTCCAATACCTCCTTATCAAAAGTTGAATCTCTTGTAAGTAGCATTGTTGCTACATAGAGAATAATAAGGGGGAGTAGAATGACGAAAAATATTTTGTATCTTTTTTTCATGTTGATCTCCTTAAATTCTAAAAATTCGCTCTTATGTATTCCATTCCACGCTATAATTGAGCATATACTGAAATGATAAAGGATGGCAATGAAATGACACATAATTATGAAGAAAAAGAACTTTTTTATCCAAATGGCATCGTAATGTATCGTGGTGGCGTCAAGAAAAATGATTTTGGTCATGACATTTATGATGGGAAGGGTACAATTTTTGATCAGGACGGTGAACGATTGTTCGAAGGTGAATTCCTCAATCATATGAAGCAGGGCAACGGCATGATGTATTTAAAAGGCCAAATGATTTATCAGGGTGAATTTATTCAAAATAAGAAACAAGGAAATGGCATATTATATAAGGATGGCAAGAAATATTACGAAGGTCATTTTCGTAATGATTTAATGGATGGTTATGGCATTTTGTATTATGAAGAAGATGTGATTGCTCCGTATAAAGAGCTTCGTACGCAATATACGCAGTTGAATCATCCGCAATTTGAGGGTGATTTTGTGCATGGCATGAAGAAGGGCAAGGGCACACAATATTACCCAAATGGTTTTTTGCAGTACGAAGGCGATTTTATGTGGAATCATATGCAGGGTGCAGGAAAGCTCTATTATACGCCCGAAACGCCTACTGCCGAGGAGCTTGCAACCGGTGTAACGAAACTACAGTATGAAGGTTATTTTTTTGAGGACATGAAACACGGTAAAGGAAAAGTCTATTCACGGCAAGGTTTGCTTGAAGCAGAAGGACAATTTAAAGAGGATGCTATGACTGGAAAAGGTACTCTCTATTATGTAAATGGACAGGCTTCCTATATTGGTGAACTTGTAAATGGAGACAAGCATGGCCGTGGGGATTATTACAATGAAGAAGGCAAGATTATTTACAGCGGTGAATTTATACATGGCGAACGTTTGCGAATTACGCCAGAAGTCGAGCGGGAGATTGAGAAGCTTCAGGCGCAGTTAGATGGATTAGTAGGGCTCCCGAATGCTAAAAAAGAATTACATAATCTCATCAATTTTATTAAAATTCAAAGTCTTCGTGTAGACCATGGTTTAACAAGTTTCCCTATTACCTATCATCTTGTATTTTCAGGTAACCCAGGGACAGGGAAAACGACAGTAGCTCGTATAATCGGCCAAATCTATAAACACCTCGGTGTACTTTCCAGTGGACATTTTGTAGAAACTGACCGAGCTGGCTTAGTAGCAGGATATGTTGGACAAACAGCGTTGAAGGTACAAGAAGTCGTGAAAAAAGCGACTGGTGGTGTGCTTTTTATTGACGAGGCTTATTCGCTGATTAATGATAAACAGGATGCATTTGGCAAAGAGGCTATCGATAGCTTGTTAAAAGCAATGGAAGATTTACGCGATGATTTAGTCATTATTGTGGCAGGTTACACAGAACTGATGGAGGATTTTTTACAAGCCAATCCTGGCTTTAAATCGCGCTTTAATCATTTTGTACAGTTTGATAATTTTAGTACAGACGAGCTATATGATATTTTTGCTATGCTATGCAAGCAAAACGATTATCAATATGGCGAAACATTTGCTCATCATATGAAAACAAAGTTACATCAAATTCCTGTTGAATCCATTACTAATTTCTCAAATGGCCGTTATATCCGAAACTTATTTGAAAAGTTGGTGACCATCCAATCGAATCGTTTAATCCAGCAGCAGCATATTTCCAGAGAAGAGCTGATGTCGTTTATTGAAACGGATATTCTTCAAGCTATAGCAGAAAACCTTTTTAATCGTACATTTTAATAAGTGCAATAGACAAAGATCAAAATGCAACTGCGTTTTGGTCTTTTTAATGATCATATATTCATATAAATAGTAGTATCGTTAGTAGATAATTTTAGATAATAAAGGAGAAAATGATGAAAAAACTAGCCTCTGTGATTTTGTTCATGGCTTGTATTTTACCAACATTTTTGCGCATAAATATTACTGTTAACAACAATATTCATATTAATAAAGAACATAAAGGTCAAGAATAGGAAACTAGAACAAGCCTCTATTTGCCCCATACTGTTTATGCTGAGCAGGATTTGTTGGTGTATCCACTATTATAGGTATTTAATGAAATGGTTTGAAGATAGATGAAATTAAATTGACAAAGTTTTGATTAAGAAGTATTCTGATAGAAACATACGCTACCGTATCTTAATGTAGAGGTGAATTATGCAATTAACGAGAGAAGATTGGGTAAAGGCTGGTTTAAACCAATTAGCCGAAGCAGGAATACATAAAGTTCGCATCGAAGCACTTTCTCGTTCACTGAAAATAAGCAAAGGGAGCTTCTATCACTATTTTCGTGATCATCAAGAACTATTAGATTCGATGATCGATTATTGGGAAATACATGCAACACAGCGAATCATTCAGAGTATGGAGCAAAAGGATGCATCATTAGAGCAGCTATTACGAATAAGTTTTTGTCATGATAAAAAAATTGAAGTTGGTATTTATGAATGGGCAAAATTCAACACACTTGTGGCAGCTCGTTTAGTAGAAATAGAGGAACAAAGAATTAATTGCGTGGCACAATTATATCAAAAAAAGGGCATAGCCGATTCACTAGCTATAGATCGAGCGAGACTTGCTTATTTAACATATGTAGGATGGATGACTAGAATTGACGCAAATCCAAATTTTGATATAGAAAAAATGTTTGAGCTATTACTAAACATATAATAACGAATGTCCCTAACAAGTTGTATAACCTGTAGGGACAAATTAAATATCATAACATACGGTAGTGTATGTTCTTGGAAACTAAATGATATTGGAGGCAAACAAATGAAACTGATGTTGATTCTATTAGCGGTAAGTGTGTTATTCCTGATTAGTATGCTACATGTTTATTGGGCTTATGGGGGCCGTTGGGGCTCTGACGTTGCCATACCTGTAAAGGAGGGGGAGCAACGACCCGCTTTTGTTCCTAAGAAAACGGGGACACTATTGGTGGCAGTCTTTATTGTCATAGCGGCAATGCTGATGCTTGTGCAAGGCGGTTATTTACAAAGCATTCAAGCAAACACCATTACCAGAATTGGCTGTATTGTTGGTTCTTGTATTTTCTTTATCCGAGCGATCGGTGATTTTAAATATGTTGGGTTTTTCAAAAAGATAAAACATTCTCAGTTTGCAAGAAACGATACATGGTTTTATAGCCCACTCTGTTTGTTCTTGGGCGTAGTATATATGTTTGTACTGTTTTGATTTAGCTGTACAATCCGATTATAATAATTTGTGAATTGTAAAGGAGGAATCATGATTGAATCAAATTATTTACTTACTTCGCCATGGAGAAACGGAATTTAATACAGAAGGGCGATACCAAGGGGCGCTTGATTCTCCTTTAACAGATGTTGGAATAGCTCAAGTACGACAAAATGCCGATATGCTGAAAAGTCTAATCGGAAATCCTAACGAGTGGAAAATAATTTCAAGTCCATTAGGAAGGGCCTTAAAAAGTACCGAAATTATTTGTGAAGCAATTGGCTATGATGTTAAAAATGTAGAGATGGACTATCGATTAATCGAAGTGGATGTAGGGGATTGGGCTGGGTTAACCACCAATGAAATTGAAAAATCTTGGCCAAGCCTTTTAAAAAATTCAGATGTCTATAATTGGTATTTTAATGCGCCAAATGGAGAAAGCTATGACGCAGTAGTAGGTAGACTAACAGATTGGCTCGTTAGCGTTAAACATGAACCAAAAGTGATTGCTGTTTCTCATGGTTTAACAGGACGGATTTTACGTGGAATCTACGCTGGGTTAGAAAAGGAAAATGCTCTAAAGCTAGAAGTAGCGCAAGATGTGTTCTTTAAATTATCAAATAAAATGATTAAGAGAATTTCCTTAGACTTCGATGATTTTTATTGATTCGACGAGAACACTAAACTGTATTTGTAGGCTTTAGGGTCTTGGCCATAATTGCAATTCATCACGCTCTTTTATCGCCCATTTTCAACTTCCCATCCTGATTGTGAATGTAAAGCTAGTGATTGCCTTACGTCAGTAATTTATGTTTTGAAATTGTCGTGTGGTTGGTAATATGTCCATTAACGAGAAGTACATAAATAATTTGCTGGTGCAATGAATGCTCACCATTTTGGAAATGCTAAGGATAGGAAGATAGGTGTTTTTACCTAATTTCTAAATTATTTGCGGATAAACGAAGTAAAGAGCGACTCAACTATCGCTCTAAAAAATTCGATAAAAAATGTTTTTGAACAAGGAATTTAGGTAAATTTTAACACGAAAAGCCGTAGCATGTGACGGCGCTACAGCAAAATTGTTTTATACCCTTTTAAGTCTTAAGAATTTCTTCATAAATTTCCTACAGGAATATTCAGATTTGTCCCCTATTATAATTAAAATGGGGGGCGTTTTTTATGAAGAAATTTATTTTACTTTGTTGTATATGTGCTGTGGCATTCTATTTTTATTCCAATCAATCGTCGGAGCAAGCTGTAATTGAGCTACCTTCGTTACATAGTAAAAATGCTTTACTACTAAACGAAAAAGGTCAAGTGTTATACGAAAAAAATGCAGACGCCATTATATATCCAGCGTCGTTAACGAAGATAATGACGGCAATTGTAGCCATCGAGGCGAGTGAGGATCTTCAAATACAAACTATGGTTGCACCACAAACAATCACGGAGTTTACCGCACAAAATGCCTCCATGGCTGGCTTTAAGGCAGGAGATTTAGTGACGATTGAAGATTTATTATATGGAACATTACTTGCTTCGGGAGCAGATGCGACAGCTACGCTTGCGCATGTTATTGCAGGTAGCGAGTCTGAGTTTGTTACACTTATGAATGATAAAGCGCGTGAACTAGGGTTAGATGATACGCATTTTGTTAATGCCAGCGGGCTACATGATGCTGCACATGTATCCAGTGTTCGAGATATTAGTAAGTTATTTCGTTATGCGATTGAAAATCCATATTTTTACCAAATTTTGACTACAAAAAGTTATACAACATATATTCCCGATAAACTTACGATAGCAAGTACGCTTTATAGTAAAATGGCAGGTGTTGAGGATGCTATTCTAGGTGGAAAAACAGGGTATACGCCTGAAGCAGGGCTTTGCCTAGCATCTGTTATCGAAAAAAATGATGAAGTATTTATTTTTGTCACGACGAATGCAACTGGTCATGTTCGGACAACACCATTCCATGTTGAAGATGCACTTGCTGCGTATGCTGCTTTATAGGAGGAAAAATATGAAAAAAATAATAACTTTTTTTATACTTTGTATCGTCTTATTAACAGGGTGCACAGCAAATGCACCTGCAATAGAGCAGGCCGTTTGGGAGCCTTATGTCGGTACTTATATTGGCGATCATCTGAATGTCAGTAAGATAGCTGGCACTGTATTCATGCTTGGGGATACAATCGACCAATTCGATTTGAGAGGGGAGGTGCTGCGCGTTATTTATCGAACAGACAATGAGGCGTTGAGTAAATGGTTTACTTCTTCTACTTCAAGAGAGGAAGCAATTGTCTATAATGCGATGATGGCTACTATTTTAGTACCAAATGCCAAGGGCTATGCTTTTAGTATCGATGGTGAGATGTTTGAGCTTTCTAGAGAGGTATTAATCAATGAGATGGAATCCATATTTCCCACATTACCTCAAGGAAATGACTTTTTTGATGGAGAAAGGGTGAAAGCATTTTTACAAAAATATGAAGGAACCATACAACAATATGCCGTTGATACTAGCTATCAAAATACATTCATTAAACAATTTTTAATAACTAAATCTAGTTGATTTATACTATTTTCTGAAATAATCTATTCTTCTATAATAAGAATCAGATCCTATGTTTTTCAGAATATTTTACACAGAAAAACGACATCAGTGATTGTAAAAAGGCGGTGTAGAATGATGAAAAATTTGTTGCCCTTTGCTCTATTTTTGACATTTTTGATAAGTGTCGTGTTTGTAGGACAGGCTTCTGCAAATGCTGAGGGTCCATCAGTTATCCAGCAAGTTATAAACAATGCGACGGTTTATGGAGAAGCTTCTACAGAAAGTGCCATAATTGGTCATGTTGCACAAGGCAGTTTTGTGAAAGCTACTCCCGTTAATGAGGAATGGACACATATTCAAATGCAACAATTAGAAGGGTATGTGGCAACGTCTACATTAACAAATCTTACGCCAGAGAAGTTAGTAGTGGCGAAAAAGGGTGGCACGAGTTTATTTACATATCCGAGTCCTAGCGCTCAAAAGACAGGACAACTAAATGAAAATACTACCGTTCTTATGTATGGAACAGCACCCGGTGGTTGGTCTTTTGTCCAATATGGACATGAAACAGGATATGCTGCAACAAATACATTCAAGAAACCCACTGTCACTAAGAAGCGGGTAAATGTTGTTAACGGTGCTGTGTTACATTTGACAGCTAGCCCAAGTGGCGAGGTTATTGGTACAATTGCTCATCAAACAATTGTGCAACAATATGCCATACTTGCAGGTTGGGCATATGTAGAAGCAGGCGAACAAAAAGGCTACATAAAGGCATCAGAACTGGCGAATCTCATGATTCTTGATAACAAAGTATATAATAAAGGTGTTACGGTAGCGAAAGGTGCAAAAAAACGAGTGGCATTAACATTTGATGATGGACCTGATGCAAGAGTAACCCCACAAATTTTAGCGATTTTAAAGAAATATGATGTAAAAGCAACTTTCTTTATGGTTGGTAAAAATGTTTCTAGAAATCCAGCGACCGTAGAGAAAGTCTATGCGGATGGTCATGAAATCGGTAACCATACTTGGAATCATCCGAAGCTAACAACTTTAACGAAAGTAAATGTTAAGCAAGAGGTTGACCGCACGAGCAATGCTATTTACGCAGCTATCGGCCAATACCCGACAGTTTTTCGACCACCGTATGGCGCGACCAGTGAGCAAGTGCGTTCTGTAATGTCGATACCTTCTATTTTATGGTCAGTAGATACGCTTGACTGGAAACATCGTAATGCAGATAAAATATTAGCTTATGTCAAAGCTTCGGTGAAAGACGGAAGCATTATTTTAATGCATGATATCCATCAATCTACAGCTAATGGACTTGAGAATGTAATACTTTATTTGCAACAGCAAGGCTATGAACTTGTAACTGTTAGTGAAATATTACAATAATCAAATACTATAAAATTTGGGCTATATTAAGCGTTAAAAAGCCGTGCAACTGTCTGTGAAGACGATTGCACGGCTTTGTTTATTATTTAAATAAATTGATTGTTGTAATAATAATCGGAATTCCGAAGACATCGATTAAAAATGCACCTACAATCGGTACAACGATAAAAGCTTTTTTCGAAGGTCCAAAACGTTGAACAACGGCGGACATATTGGCCATCGCATTCGGTGTTGCACCTAAGCCATGTCCGGCAAAACCAGCAACCATTACGGCAGCATCATAATTCTTACCGAGTAATTTAAATAATACAAAAGTACTAAATAACACGATAAATAATACTTGCACAAAAACAATAACAAATAGTGGTAGTGCTAAATCTGCAATTTCCCATAGTTTAATGCTCATTAACGCCATTGAAAGGAAGATTCCTAGTGTTACATCACCGATTAAAGAAATGCTTTTCATATTAATAGCGTCAGGTTTTACTTTGTCCAAAATATTACGGACGAATACCGCTACAAACATCGCACCCACATAGCCTGGTAGGACAAAGCCTGTAGCTTCTGAGAATAATGTTCCAACATACGTACCGACAGCCATACAAAATGTAATTAACAATACCTGTGTAAAGAATGAATCGGATGTAATTTGTTCTTTTTTATTTTCGTATTCAACTTCCTCTGTTTCCTGCTCGTCTGGTGTTAAATTATATTTACCCACTAAATATTTGACAATCGGTCCACCGATTAGACCCCCAGCTACTAAACCACATGTTGCCGCCGCTGCGCCGATTGTCATTGCTGATGATATACCTAAATCTTCTAATGTTTGTCCAAATGCTGCTGCTGCACCGTGTCCACCTTCCATAGAAACAGCGCCAGCCATCATACCGATTAACGGATGAATACCCATAAGTGAAGCAAGTGATACGCCAATCACATTTTGCATTAGTGCTAGGAAGCCACATGCCAACCAATAGATGACTAAAAGTTTACCTCCTAGTTTCACGAGTTTAAAACTTGCCCCTAAACCAATTGTTGTGAAAAATGTAATCATAAATAGGCTCTGTAAGGAAGTATCGAGCGTAATTTCTAAAACGCCAGTTGTCTTTAAAATTGTTGCTAACGCGGCGAAAAGTAAGCCACCAACAACTGGAGCTGGAATACAGAAACGCTTTAAAAAGTTTATTTTATTGATGAGCAAACTGCCCAATGCGAAAAGTGCTACTGCTAAAAAAATTGTTGTTATTTGATTCAATTCGATCATTAACCATTCCCCCTAAGTAAGTTATTAAGTGCTTCGTAGACAAAATAGGCACCTAATTTGACTGTTCGTCCATTTTCATCAAGTAATGGATTTACCTCACAAATATCAAAGGACTGTGTATTTGGATGGGAGGTTACTTGTTGAATTAGTGTTCGTACAAATGTTGGATCGAGTCCAAACGGTGATGGAGCACTTACGCCCGGTGCAACTGCCGCGTTTAGGACATCCATACATAAAGTTAACAAAATCGTATCATGACTATCCATAAATTGTTGTAAGTCATTCATTATTTGAGGTTTACTTTCTCGTGTTAAATCTTCTTCTAGAACATATTTCACTTGTAGTTCACGTGCTTTGTCAAATAACTCCTGCGTGTTACCATAACGCTGAATACCTAGTACAAAGTAATTTACGTTTGGATCTTGCTCTAAAATCTGGCGAAACATTGTGCCAGACGATGGTTGCTCATCGTATGGACGTAAATCAAAATGCGCATCGATATTTATGATGCCGATTTTGGCATCGTGTTGTAATGCAGCACGAACACCTAAATAATGTCCATAGAGAGTTTCGTGGCCTCCGCCAAGTACGATACATTTCATTTTTTTCTTTCGTAATATTTCGACAATCTCCCCAAGCTCACGCTGTGCATCCTCTAAAGCATGATTTAGGCAAAGGATGTTTCCAACATCGACAATTTGCTGGTCACCTTCGAATGTCCATGGCAAGCTTGCTAATGATTCGCGAAGTGCATTTGGCCCATTTGCGGCACCCACTCGCCCTTGATTGCGACGAACGCCTTCATCACATATAAAACCTACAATTCCTGCTTGTTGATGATTTGAAGCGCTTACATCATTAATAGGAATTCGAGTTACTTTTTGATGTAATCGGAAACTGCTCGTATTTGTTGTTGAGTCTATTCGGCCTTTCCATTGCTTTTTATCTGTCATCGTATACATAACTTTATCAACTCCATTTTCAATATTCATGTAGTGTAAATTCATTATATATTCACATAATTATAATTACTAATATATAATTATTATTAATCTATAGCTATTAGCTATAAATGAGGAGGAGTATTGTTATGGATTTTAAGCAATTGCAATATTTTATAGCAGTGATTGAACAAATGAATTACTCGAAGGCAGCCGAAAAACTACATATATCGCAGCCCTCTCTCAGTAACGCTATAAAGAAACTAGAGCAAGAAATTGGTTCGCAACTACTCGAAAGAAATACGAGAAATCTTCATTTAACAGAAGCGGGCCAGCTCCTTTATGAAAGAGCAAAAGTGATTTTAAAAAATATGGAGATATTAAAAATCGAAATGGATGAAGTGGTTGTGCATGGCACTAGTGAAATCGCTATTGGCGTGATGGAATCTATCAAGCATTGGTTACCCCAAGTTATTACTGTTTATAAGAAGGTATATCCGCAGATGAAGATTCATCTAGTAGATATATTGGGAAGTAAACGTGTAAAAAAATCGCTTAGAAGTTATAAAACACATTTAATTATTACGAATCAGTCGATTGATGAAGAGGATTATGAAGTAAAGTGCTTATATGAGGAACGACTCGTTGCAGTTTTACCATTAGGTCATCCATTAGCGGCAAAAGATAAACTAACAATTGCTGATTTAGGCAATGAGCCTTTTATTATTAGTACAGAAGGTTTTCAAACGAGACGAGATATTTTGAATACTTTTGAAAAGGCAGGTATAGACATAAATATTCAATTTGAAATTGAGCGTTTTGAAACTGCGGTGTCACTTGTTCGAGAAAGTTTAGGTATCACAATTCTACCTGAAAATTATTTGCAAGGGCCAACTGCGAAAACTATCGTACAAAAAGAAATTGATTGTCCAACTTTACGACGAAATGTTTACTTGGTGTATTTGAAAAATCGACATCTTCCTTTTGCGATTCATCAATTAATTGACGATATTAATCATTTTTTCGATGAGTAAAAGATAGTATTAATGTTATTTTGATAAAATTTTATGTTCGTTCAGCTCTTTCAATGTAAGGGGAAATCTATGCGTGTGTTTATGCTGTTTTTTGTATGGATTTTCTCTTTAATTCAAATTTTTGTTAAATAGATGATTGATTTACGAGAAATATAGCGGTAACATTTAAGGTAAGAATAAGAATGAACACTCATTCATTTTAAATCGAAGTTCAATCAAAGGGGGCTTTCCAATGAATTTTTCTTATAGTGAAAAAGTGGTGGAACTACAGGAGAAGCTGACAAATTTTATGGAGCAGCATGTTTATCCAAATGAAGCAGTGTATGCTGCACAAGTGGAGGCAATGGAGGATCGTTGGGGGGCAATTCCACCGATTATGGAGGAATTGAAGGCGAAGGCTAAGGAAGCGGGCTTATGGAATTTGTTTTTGCCCGATAGCGAGTATGGTGCTGGTCTCAACAATTTAGAATATGCGCCTTTATGTGAAATTATGGGGCGTTCACTGCTGGCACCGGAAGTATTTAATTGCAATGCACCTGATACAGGCAATATGGAGGTTCTAGTTCGTTACGGTTCTGAAGAACAGAAGAAGCAATGGCTAGAACCATTACTTCGAGGGGAGATTCGTTCCTGCTTTGCGATGACAGAGCCAGCAGTGGCGTCAAGTGATGCAACAAATATTGAGGCAAGTATCGAACGTGATGGCGATCATTATATATTAAATGGTCATAAGTGGTGGACGACAGGAGCTGGGGATCCACGTTGTAAAATTGCTATTTTTATGGGGAAACATAAAGATTCCACGAAGCCAATCCATGAGCAGCAGTCGATGATTTTGGTGCCAATGGATACGGCAGGCGTTAAAATTGAGCGGATGTTAACAGCATTTGGCTATGACCACGCACCTGAAGGACATGGTGAGGTTACATTTACGAATGTTCGGGTACCAGTAGAAAATATATTATGGGGTGAGGGTAAGGGCTTTGCCATTGCACAAGGACGATTAGGGCCAGGCCGTATTCATCATTGTATGCGTCTGATTGGTGCTGCTGAACGCGCTATAGAAGAAATGTGTGTACGTGTGCAGGAGCGAAAGGCTTTCCATCGACCACTGGCAGACCAAGGGGTAATGCGTGAGCGTATTGCAGAATCTCGAATTGATATTGAGCAAGCGAGACTCTTAACATTAAAAGCTGCATATATGATGGACACGGTTGGTAATAAAGAAGCAAAGGCTGAAATTGCGATGATTAAAGTAGTTGCGCCAAATATGGCATTACGTGTGATTGACCGTGCAATTCAAGCATTTGGTGCTGCTGGAGTGGGGCCAGATACAACCCTTGCTGCACAATGGGCAAATTCTCGTACATTGCGTCTAGCAGATGGTCCAGATGAGGTACACCGAAATACTGTTGCCAAGCTTGAACTGAAAAAGCATGCTAAAAAACAAGAGGAGCTGGTGAAATGAGCGTACTAGACCTATTTAGCTTAAAGGGTAAAACGGCTATTGTGACAGGGGGCGGGCGCGGACTTGGCGCACAAATTGCACAAGGTTTTGCAGAGGCAGGGGCTAATGTCGTGCTCTGCTCACGTAAGGTTGAGGCGTGTGAAGAAGTAGCGCTAGAACTAGCAGCACTAGGCGTACAAACATTAGCACTTGCATGTGATGTGACAAAACCAGAAGAAGTTGCGAATGTAGTCGCAAAAACGAAAGAAACGTTTGGCCGTATTGATATTTTGGTCAATAACAGCGGTGCATCTTGGGGCACACCTGCTGTAGACATGCCATTTGAAGCTTGGCAAAAGGTATTCGATGTCAACGTCAATGGTACGTTTTTAATGAGTCAAGCAGTTGGAAAAGAGATGCTTGGACAGCAGTCTGGAAAAATAATTAATATCGCCTCGATTGCAGGGCTTGGCGGCACACTACCTGACTTCATGGATACAATTGGCTATAACGCAAGTAAAGGCGCAGTCATCACCTTAACGAAAGATTTAGCAGTGAAATGGGGGCCTCACGGTGTGCATGTCAATGCGATTGCACCTGGGTTTTTCCCAACGAAAATGTCCAGCATTTTAATTGAGCGTGGACAAGATTATTTAATGGGTGTCACACCGTTAAAACGTTTAGGGTCGGAAAATGATTTAAAAGGGGTAGCGCTATTTTTAGCAGCGGCAGCTTCCGATTATGTCACAGGGGATGTCATTGTCGTGGATGGTGGAATGAGTTCAATCATTTAGGGGGGGATATCATGGATACGATGCAAGTAAGGGCAAGTGAACGTATTGATGCAGAGAGACTTCATGCATTTTTAAAAATACAATTTCCAGATTTACCAGAGGGCAAGCTAGAAATTACACAATTTAGTGCAGGTCATTCAAATTTGACCTATTGTCTGAAGATTGGGGATTTTGAAGCTGTTCTACGTCGGCCACCTCTTGGACCAGTTGCGAAGAAAGCACATGATATGAAACGTGAATTTACTATTCTGTCGGCGTTGCAGCCATTTTTAGCCATGGTGCCAACACCTTATGTCTATGTCAGTGATGATGCTATAATTGGCAGTGATTTCTTCTTAATGGAACGCAAGAAAGGCATCGTACTTGATACTCGTTTTCCGCTTGGAACAGAAAATACAGAGGAACTAGCACGCGAGCTGTCCGAAAAGATGGTCGATTCGCTTGTTGCACTACATGCAATACCATATGCGGAAACGACGTTAAAAGACATGGTGAAGCCAGAAGGATTTATGCAGCGTCAAGTGCATGGCTGGATAGAACGTTATGACAAGGCAAAAACGGCACAGTTTGCAGAAGTAGAAGCGCTAACGACTTGGCTCAAAGAAAATATCCCGACGAACGCTGAGGTGACAATTATTCACTATGATTATAAGTTAAACAATGCGATGTTTTCCGAGGACTATACTGAGATGATTGGGCTTTTTGATTGGGAAATGACGACTGTTGGAGATCCTTTAGCAGATCTTGGTGTAGCGATGAGCTACTGGATGCATGCAGATGATCCGAATATGCTGCTATACGCACTTGGAGAACCGCCAATTACGATTTTACCAGGATTCTATTCACGACAAGAATTCATTACCCGTTATGCCGAGAAAAGTGGGCGAGATGTTTCATCCATTAATTATTATATTACATTTGCATACTTTAAATTAGCAGTGATTTGTCAGCAAATCTATTATCGTTATGTGAAAGGGCAGACGCAGGATGATCGCTTTGCACAAATGGATAAAATGGTAGCGGCACTCATCAAACAAGCATCTAAAGCCATTAACTAAGAACGATTGCATACATTTTTGGGGCACCACGCACGAACGATCAATCAATAAAAAAGTACGGTTGCTAGTTACTGAGCAGCCGTTTTTATATAGCCTTACAACAGATTATCCGACATTAATAAGTATATTTATCAATTAGCTATTCGCACCTTATTACTTTTTACAACCAAATCCTTTCACGAGAAGTACTAAAAGAGTGCGAATACATGTTCTTATTTTAACATACGTTCATTATTTTACAAGCATTTTGGGTAAATGACATAAGTTTGATTCTTATGATTCGAAAGGAGAGGGGTTTTAGGGCTGAAGTTGTTGTTTTGCTTGCACAAGCTCTAGAAGACTCGATAACAGCTTATTCTTGCGAGCAATCGATAAATATGAAATGAAATACAATAATCATTTATTGTTTTGCGATAAAAAATTATTGACTGGAGATTTATTTTTGTTTAATATAGCAATAGGAATTAAGGGAAGTAGTGATACATGAATAGAAAAAATTATTTGCTTTACTATTGCATCTATGTTGGATCAGCAACCGGAAAAGAGCAAAACGAGTGTTACAGAATGATTCGAAAAGTTAGGCATTACAATGGCTAAGTCTCAATTTTAAACTATCAAGTTTTCGACTTTAGAAAAAACATGAAGCTTTAGACTGTCAACCAGACGACATTTTGGAATATAAAAAAATGAATGATTAATGGAGGGAAATAGAGTATGAAAAAATATCTAATTGCTGCTACACCGATTCTTTTAGGAATAATCTGTTTTACTGTTAAAGCTATAATAGGGAGTGAAGTAGCACCAGACGGCACTTTGATTGAACCGTTCTTCTTAATTCCAGTGGGCTACCTATTTTTCTTTACGGGTATTATTTTGCTATTATTTGTGACAATCTTTTCAACTGTTAAAAAGATAAACCTTGCTAAATGAAAAGACAAAAAATCAGGTTCTCATAAGTGAGCCTGATTTTTTGATGATAGCTTATGTCAATTATTACGCCCAAGTTTGATCTAGCTTATCGCTGTAAAATTTAATAGCTTTGCTGTACTCTTGTATGCCCTCATGATTGGTTGTGCGTATCAAACTATTTAATAATGTTTCCATTGCCTTTGAACATTCACCTAGATTATAAAGTGTCATCGCATGGAAGACCTTCATGTGCTCTGCAATAAGCTTTTTGTTCGTAATTAACAATCATCATGTATAATAAGATTTACTTATTATTATTTTGCCGACAATAGTCGATAATATTATGCTTTTGCTTTTTTTTGTAATCTATCCTAAAAAAGGAGAGTTGAAATGACTATGGGCACTGATGATCACAAACAAGTTGTTTTACAAGTCGGGGCAGTACTAAAAAGGCTTCGTAAGGATAAGCAATTGAGTCTTGAAGACTTATCAAAAATTTCTGGTGTGAGCAAGCTAACACTTGGAAATATTGAGCGTGGAGAAACAAATCCTACATTAGGTATGCTGTGGAAAATTTCGAAGAGCTTATCTGTACCGCTTATGGAATTATTCGCTGCTGAAAACAGTGTGAGTCTATCTAGAGCCGGGCAAGGATTAAGTATTGCTGAGGAGGGAAGAAATTGGGTAATTGAGCCGATATTCCAAAATATAGGCAATGAAACAGAGGTGTTTAGAGCTTATTTACAACCAAATAGCTCCTACTATCCTGAGAAACATCACCCTAATACAACTGAACTAGCTACAGTCATGTCTGGAAAAGTTAAAATTAATGTTAACAATGAGTCTTACATTCTGAATCAATACGATGCTATTAGTTTTCGCGCAGATGGCACACATTCGTATATAAATGAGTCTAATGATGTTGTGGTCCTCCACATTATATTGAAATATGCGCCAAATAATTAACTCCTATATCAACAACTGTGCAGTACAAATATGGTGCTGTCCTAAAAGTATAAAATACTATGCATGCTAGGAGTATTCCTGGTATGCTTTTTTTTTGTAAAAAAGTAAACATTTCGCCTAGATTCCTGGGAATCGTATTTGCAGCGAAAGTGTAACGGGTTTTTACGCTTTCGGCAGATGGTCGTTATTGGTTGAAGGTCTTTTTAGATAGCTCTGTTTATAAACTATTGATATATTTTATTGTGCTTTATTAATTTTATAGTATATTATAATATACTTAATGAGGTTTAGAGAGAGTTGTTATAGTCATATCGACATTTCAATATGTAAAAATAGCAGGAGGAACATCATGCGTCAAATGAGTAATAATCAAGAAATAAAAAAATCATCAGTATGGGTGATTATTGTAGGCATCATATTTGTTGCAACCAATTTACGGGCTCCCTTAACCTCGGTAGGACCTTTAGTGGGTGTTATTAGAGACAGTCTGCATCTTTCAAATACATTAGCAGGCATGATTACTACGTTACCTTTACTGGCTTTTGCACTTTTTTCACCTTTCGTGCCTAGATTAGGACGAAAATTTGGCATGGAATTTCTTATTCTAATTTCAGTCATTTTTCTTATGATTGGTATTATTTTACGTTCTCTATCAGGGGTGGCTACTTTATATGTCGGTACAGCAATTCTTGGACTAGCTATTGCCATCTGTAATGTATTATTGCCTGGCCTTATTAAGCGAGAGTTTCCGACACAAATGGGCTTAATGACAGGTGTATATTCGATCTCTATGAATTTGTTTGGCGCAATGGCTTCTGGGATTAGTGTACCTATTGCCGTTAGCTTAGGCTTTGGGTGGCAAGGTGCTCTGGGAGTTTGGGGAATTCTGAGTTTTGTAGCAATTCTATTGTGGTTACCTCAAATGAAACGTATAAAGGGACGTACGACTTCCGTTCCAAATCAAAAAGCTGACGGTGGAGTAAATTTATGGCGTTCAGCTCTTGCCTGGCAAGTAACTTTGTTTATGGGTTTACAATCTATGGTGTTTTATGTATTGATCACATGGTTACCAGAGATTTTAAAGCAACAGGGAATAAGTTCAGATCAATCTGGTTGGTTACTTTCTATCATGCAGTTAGCTTTACTGCCAATTACATTTATAGTTCCAATCATCGCAGGACGTATGTCCAGTCAACGTTCTTTAGTTACCATTGCATCAATTTTGCTGTTAACTGGCACTCTAGGATTACTTTATGGAAGCTTGAATTTTATTGTTCTGTGGGTTATTTTACTAGGCATTGGTGGAGGATGTGCGTTTGGATTATCGATGATGTTTTTTGGCCTACGTACAGTAAATGCACATCAAGCGGCAGATTTATCAGGCATGGCACAATCAGTCGGTTACCTGCTTGCTGCTACTGGACCAACACTCTTCGGATATTTGCATGATGTATCTAATAGCTGGACTTTTCCACTGCTACTATTGGTTTGTGCGTCAGTCTTGCTCTTTATATTTGGTCTAGGTGCAGCTAGAAATCGACAGATTGGTTCTTTAAATTAACACGCGTGTTGATTAACCAAAATCATCCAGTATTCTCTTCGTGAAGCTTCCGGTAAAACGCCAAAGTTTTGTTGATGTACAAGCGCCATTCAAAAGGCAAGGCAGCACAAAGAAACAGGCGTGTAAAACCTGCAAATGACAGGGATTTTGGGCCTTTTTTCTTTTGACCTTGCTTGTGTAAAAAATTCAATAAAACATACGCAATCAATGCAGCGAATAGTTGATTAAATACCGCATTGGGCGTTGTGCCGAAAAAAGTCGGCACGTTCAAATTTTGTTTAACCCAGCGGAAAAATGATTCGATTGCCCAGCGTGATTTGTATATGTCCGCAATCTCTTCTGGTGTGATGTTCCTCAAACTAGTCACGACACGCATCGATTTGCCTTCGTAATCGATAAATTCCACGACCCGATGGCGTTTTTCCGTTTGTTTTTGCGAGGTACCCATTGTACACGTGAAATCAGCTGTAACGTGGGAATCCTTACTTGGCGTATATTTCAATGATTTTTTCTGATTCAAGTGAAGGTTATCTTTTAAACGAATGACAAAATCCTGTTTTTCTTTCACATAGCGATCGACTTTATCAATCGAAAAATACGCACGGTCACCAACCAGAATAAATCGTTTGTCTTCTAGGCTTTCGCCGATTGGACCATCATGTTTTAAGCCAGTTGTTTCCACGACTTTTAAAGGCATGGCGCTTTCATTAGTGAAACTGACATGGAGTTTGATTCCTGAGCGCTCGCCGTGATAAAGTGCCCAGGGTAATCGATTTTTCCCCACCGTAATCGTTGTCGAATCGACAGCTAACAGTTCTTTTTTCATGGAAAGAGAACGTTTCGCAGACCGATTGAGCTTGCCACTGACCACATCGAAAATGCGTTTCATGATGTGGTAATCCAGGTCTTTAAATCGTTTCGATAGCGAAGAATGATCGACCGAATCGAGCCCAACACTCGGTGCGACATCCGCTGCGTGACGCAAGCTTTTCCATTCGTGGGTCGCAGCGCCAACTAAATAGGAAATGAGTGTCGAAACGGTACATTTTCGCGCCGTATCAACGAAATCGAACTCCGCTAAAATCGCTTGAAGCTCGGTTTCCGGAAGAAAGTTTTGAAGTAGCGTAAAAATCGTGTTATTCTTGGGCAAGAGAGATTCCTCATTTCGTAAACAGTTGTTGTGGTGACTACTATTTTACATGAGAATCTCTCTTTTTCTATGCGATTTTATTGGAAGAAACTAGATAATCAACAGGCGTGTTAAATTAATAGAATATATAATTTGAATAATAACGCGGATGTAACCTTGGTGCATGTTAGTAAAAAGTCTAAATGAATAGCTGCTGAAGGAATTTCGCTAGAAACAGTCTAACTGAAAGGAAATTCTGCCTATCAAATTTAGACTATGCACTTGGTCATAATCAAAAAGAAAAAACCTCGCCGTCTTTAGGAACCCAAACAGAACGTTCCAGATTTTGTTCTTTTAGAAACTTGATAAGGTGATCTCTGCTCAATTTACAGTGGTTAATAGTATCTAAATGAACTGCAAGAAACTTGGTCTTCGGTGACAAACGGGCGATGCTTACAATATCTTCACGTGTCATAGTGATTATGGTTCCCCACATCATTTCCGCCTCCGAAGCATTTAAAATGGCTATGTCTGGTACTAACTCGCGAAAAGCTTCTTCAATAGCAGGTGTTTTAATACAGTCTCCTACGATATAAATAGATTCTTTTGTCATTGTTTTCAGAAAAAAACCAGAAACAGGACCTAGTAACTTGCCCGTAAGACCTGGAGCATGTTGCCCCTCAATGCGTTTCATTTGTATACCTTCCCATTCAAATGAATTATTAACTGGTATTGCTCTCGAGAAACCAGCAGCTTGTAATGAAGACTGGTCTTTAGGTTGACAAAATATAGGGATATTTTTATCGAGAATGGAAATAGATTTTTTATCCCAGTGGTCAAAGTGACGATGAGTTAAAAGTATAGCATCTACATCCTCGAAAATGTGGAGT
Organism: Lysinibacillus sp. NPDC048646; assembly: GCF_050272295.1. NCBI lineage: Bacteria > Bacillati > Bacillota > Bacilli > Caryophanales > Bacillaceae > Lysinibacillus > Lysinibacillus sp. NPDC048646. Next base: position 3,753 of record NZ_JBNNLZ010000012.1, on the reverse strand, counting down.
GGAACAGACAACGGAATTAATGGATTTCTGCGATAATTTCGAGTGAAGGGCACAGGCGAAAGTTTACCTGCATCACTCAACATCGGATCAACCAGCATACGTTTGTCATTTATCGTTATAATCGATGTAGCGTGTCGAATATGTTGAACGGAAATAGGCATACTAAAGCAACTCCTTTAGTTAGTTGTACTAGTAATCTATCTCTTTACACAATCAAGGGTTGTGTAAAGAGATGAAACCATTGCTTGGCATGTTGCACAAGCTGTGATGTCAAAACTAAAAGGATTGAGTTCAGTACTGAATTCAGTCCTATATGAAAGGTTGACACCTACATTTCATATAGGTAATCACGTTCTACTTTACAAATGCGTAATGCAAATCGGCTATACCATTCTTTTTTGCCACGTTCTTGAGCAACTTGATGAGCTGCATGCTCTTTCCAAGCAGCAATATCCTCAAGTGTTTCCCAGTAAGAAACGGTGATCCCTAAATTTGCATCTCTTGCACTTTCGGCACCTAAAAATCCTCTTTGTTTACTTGCCAATTCGTCCATTTTTGTCGCCATTACTCCATAACCATTGTCGCCTACTGTTCGTTCTGAAGCAAAGACAACTGCATAATAGGGTAGCTTATATGTATGTGCTAAGTTACTCAATCCAACCAGCTCCTTACTGCCCGATACTCGGGTAAATCTAATATTTATTATAATACCTTCCTTAAAAAAAGCCATTATTGCTTTTGAAACAATACCAAGCATTTCTTTTTATGTGCATATGGGAACAATCGATTATGTTCCATTAAAATGCCAACGTAATCGATTGTGAATGAAAATCCAGATAACATTTCGATGATTAAAAATGGCTAATGATTCACATAAGGGCTAGCAAACTACACTTACATATAAACGCAGACAATAGCTCATTGTTAGCTGCTGCTGAATGAATGATCAATATTTAGTAAAAATCACCACTTCTAAAACGAACGTACGTGCGTATAATATAAGAACAAAGGTTCTTATATTATTTGAAAAAGGAGAAGCTGGCATGAAAGAGCAACTGGTAAAAGCAATGCAACGTGGACAGTTCATTAACATGATGTATGTATCTAAGTCGGGTGAAATCACAAAAAGGCGCGTGAAAATCATTAAAGTTGTTGGGGATTCCTTTACAGCATTTTGTTTTACAAGGCAGGCAAAGCGTACTTTTATTATGAATAACGTTCTCGCTATTGTTCCAGTAGTACGTAAAGAGCGTGGTGTGGTATGAATTACGAGGATATGCCAAATCGACCTATTATGTGCATTGATATGAAATGTTTTTATGCTAGCTGTGTAGCAATGTTGCATGGGTTAGATATTCTTGAAACGCCAGTCGCAGTAGTAGCGAACTTTGACCAACCGGGCAGCGTTGTACTTGCAGCATCACCATTGATGAAAGAGAAATTTAAAATCAAAACGGGCAGTAGACGTTATATTCATGGATTTTTCGGAGATAAATTAAAATAATTTTGTTTATCAATACTTATCTTAATTTTCCTCTAGAAGATAAAATAATTAGCGGGAAATTAACTTAAAGGGGGTAGAGTGTGCCTAAATTTTTGACGTAGATCCAGTTTCAATCAATTTGAGTAATGTAGATATATTTAGGATGCGTGAATTTTTTGCTCAACTCTGTATGGACACGAAGAAAAAAATATCTAAGGTAAATTTAGAACAGCAATTGAAAAGCTCGAGCCAAATTAGTTTGACTCGAGCTCTTCAATTGCTTCTTTAATTTCTTGGGCTACTACCTCTAATCGAGATTTGGTTTTTTTCTCCTTTTCAATGTCAGTAGGACGTTAATTTCCGAATGCTCAAACCCGACCGTAATCTTGACAACCTTCATAGGAAGTATATGAAACTATCAAAGCAAGAACTTGTCCAAAGACTGATACTTACTGAACAGTATATTTCAGAAAACGAAAATAAATGGGTTACAGCTCATTTAAAATCATTTAAATAGTAATAAGAGACAGCGATTGCTGTCTCTTATTATAGTGATAGGTAAGCCTTTGACGTTATCTCCAGCTTTTCCCCATCTTACACCATACGTGCGAGTTTTCCAGCATACGGCTTTCCCATTAATCCAATTTATTCAAAAAATTGAAAAAGATATTAATGCTATAAATATAGCGAAACAATACAATGTGAAAATAAAAGAATATAATAATCTGAAAATAGAATTGAATACCATTTAGCAGAGACTTTTTAAGTTACAACATATAAAAACACAATATCAAAATAATATTGAAAATCTTAAAAAGAAATCGCAAGACATTAAAGAATTAAACGATCTTGAAGAATTTTATAACCAGTTAATTGGATGGTTCCCAAATGATATAAAAGAAAATTATGGACAAATCACTCATTTTTATGATTTTATGGTTGAAAATAGAGGAAGCTTTTATCAATCGAAAATAATTGGTATTGAAAATGAAGTAGAAAAATTGCAATCCGAGAAAATTAAATTAGAGAAGGCTCTAAAGACTGATTATAAAATTCTAAATCAAACTAATTTAATTGAGGATATTAATGCTATTATTGGGGACCGAGAAGAACTTAATACGCAACTAGCTGAGGTTAATATTCAAATAGGAAATCATGAAAAAGTTAATACCCTAAAAAGAGAGATAGCTACTTTAAAGGGGCAACGATTGGCACTAACACAACAAAAAATGGATGAATTTAATAGCCATGAAGGTTATATTGAAAAACTTGAGAGTAAATTCCATGAATTAAGTCAAATAGCTTATGATATATTAGGTTCGTTTAATGTAGAATTTGAAACTGATGTCAGTGATAAAAAGGATTCCACCACGGGACGAATAAAAATTAAATGTACGCTTCCAGATGATCGTTCACATGGAATTAACTACATGAAGATTAATTTATTTGATTTAACTTGGTTTTTGACATCGCTTGAAAATGCGTATGGACATCAGTTGGAACTACTTATACATGATGGATCATATTCAAAATCTAATCCAACAGTAAAAGCGAAAATTTTAAAATATGTAAATACAAGTTTGGTCGAAATTGGAAAAGGTCAATATTTTGTTACTCTTAATAAAGATGAACTTTTGGCGGCAGATATTGATGAATTTAAGAAACAAGGGCTTGTTACTGTTTTATTAGAGAGAACACAAGATAATAAAAAGAGATTTTTTGGCTTTAAATTGTATGAGTAAGCTAAAGGAAAATAAATTGTTTCGTTAATGAGAATTGTAACTGCCTATAAGGCAACCTGTGAAAACGTAATAGATCAAGTATCGCTTGGTCCATTACGTTTTTATTTTTTAGTGAAGCATTTAATATAAAAATTCCAAATGTTTCCTTTGGAATATAGCTAAATTAAAAGCAACTCACAAATCCTTATTCTACAGAAAATAAAACGAATCCAATTTGAAAAAAGTTTAATCTGTAGACTTTGGAGTAAAGATTGATTAAAAAATGTGTTTTAAGCCTTATTTAATAGCTTATGTAAAAACTCCATTTTGAAAAAATTGATCAAAATGGAGTTTCTCTTTTTAACTAAGTTTAAAATTTGTATAAAAAAGTTTGATTATTTTTATACTCCTTATTCCACTAAAGCCCCCGTTACTTTAAGTGTAAAATATCACAATGGAATGGCAACAGAATTGGACAGCTTTTTTAAGGGGAATAAATAGCTCTTTTCAAGTATAAGGGGCGTATAAGTAGCTTGACAAGGAGCCTCT
>NZ_JBNNLZ010000011.1:0-135524 GCF_050272295.1 Lysinibacillus sp. NPDC048646 | reverse complement strand
CAGCGTTCGTCCTGAGCCAGGATCAAACTCTCCATAAAAGAAATTTGATAAGCTCAAATTGTTTTGCTGGCATCAATTTTGATGTCCAAAATTTTGTTTCGTTCACTTACCGAAGTAAGTTACTAAAAACTTTATTGATTACGTTTTGCTTGTTCAGTTTTCAAGGTTCATGTTTTGCTTGTTTTAGCGTGTCACCTTGGCGACTCATATAATACTACACACGTTTTCAAAAAAGGTCAACACTTTTTTAAAACTTTTTTTAAACTTTGAAAAACTTCCTATATTAAAGACAATAGTTTTTTTGATACGCCAGACTCTTTGTTAGCATTTTATACCGTTTCACTTATCGCTTTAGGTTATGAGTTTAACATACCTCTCCATAAAAAAACGAGCAGAAATTTTTGGTTGCCTTTTTTATTCAATTATATTTATCGAAGTTGCGTATTTCTATACCGTTCTTTCACATTGGGTCAAAAGAAAAAACTCGGTATAAAACCGAGTTTTTAAAACGGGAAGAAAAATGGGACAGCTATCATCATGACAATAAACATCACAACCTGTAGTGGTAAACCGACCTTCACAAAATCCATAAATTTATAGCCCCCTGCAGTCATAACAAGTGCATTCGTTGGCGAGGCAATCGGTGTAGCAAAAGCCATACTAGCAGCTACCGCTACACCAATCATAAATGTTGTAGGATTTGCATCCATGGCTATCGCTGCATTCATGGCAATCGGCGCAAACAGGACAGCCGTTGCTGTATTACTAATAAATTGCCCGAAAATAACCGTTAAGATATAAATTCCAATAAGCACTCCATAAGCGCCATAGCTACCCAACATATCTATAATTCCATTTGACAAAATGACCATACCGCCGGTTTTTTCTAGCGCTGTTGCCATCGGAAGCATCGCTGCAACAAGGACAATACTTTCAAAATTCATATTGTTATATGCATCCTCCATATTGCGCAAACAGCCTGTTAAAATCATTAGTACTGCACCAATCATCACGGAAATAACAGCAGGGAAAACTTCAAAAGCCATTAATATTATCATTAGAAGCATTATCGCGCCTGCAATACCTGCTTTCCCAGTGGCTGCAGCTACACTTGCATGCTCTTTTGGCTGACCAACTACAACGACATCCTGCGTTTCCCTTGCGAGCAGCACGATTTCATCCCATGCCCCCTGCACGAGAATGGCATCACCGAATTTCAACTTATGTGAAACCATATCCTGAAGCTTATAGCCACCTCTGCGATTAATGCCAATAATATTAAGATTGTATTTTTCACGGAAGCCCAATGAACTGACTGTCTCATTAGTGAAACTAGAATTTGGCGTTAGTAGAACCTCTGCAATTCCAAGATGCTTCGATACCAATTCATCAGCTTCTCCCTCAAGTAGCTCTTGCATTTCTAAACCATAATTCGTAGCCAAGCGACGAATGTCCTCTTCCTCACCTTGCACATAAAGCTCATCCGTTGCATGTATAACACTTGTTGGACCAGCCATTTCCTGATAAGTCATTGGCAATAAATTTATACCCTCTTGCGATTTACGATGAATTTTCATCATACAGAGCGCATATTTAGCAGGTAGCTTCAACTCTGCTAGTGACATGCCAATTATTGTTGAATCCTCGGGCACATATATTTTAAACAAACGATTGTTTAAATCATATTGCTTAATAATTTTCTTTGGCGAGAGTTTGTAGCCAGCATTTGTTTGGGTACGATTTTGCTCATTGGGCAATAAAACATTTCGTACGAGCACCAAATAGATAATGCCGACAATCATCCCAACCATACCAATCGGTGTCACTTCGAAAAAGCCCAGTTTATTATAGCCGCGATCAACCAAAAGCTGACTAACAATTAAATTTGGTGGTGAAGCAATTAATGTCATCAGCCCGGATAGACTTGCTACATAAGAAAGAGGCAGCAAAAACTTGGAAGGACTTTCCTTCATACTGATTGCGATACTAACGACAATCGGCATCATTAAAGCTACCGTACCCGTATTACTCATAAAAGCGCCGACAGCGCCAACAATAACAAGTAGTAACACAAATAATTTCAGCTCACTATCGCCTGACCATTTCAACAATAGCTGCCCTGCCATCCCTGCAAGTCCCGTACGCAATATCCCAGCACCCACGACAAAAAGCCCTGCAATCATTAGTACAACAGAGTTCGAAAAACCAGCTAACGCCTCCGCTGGTGTTAAAATATCCGTAATAATAAATGCGAGGAGCGACACTATCGCCACCAAATCAGCTCGTACACGATTCGTCATAAATGCAAATATCGTTGCTCCTAAAATGATAAATGTTAATGTAAGTTGCAAATCTTATAATTTCCTTTCCATAATGATGACAGTTCTATTCTATACGAAAAAGAGCACAAATAAGTTAATTTCATCCTATTTGCGCTCTTTTAATACATACAAATGTATAAATCTAGACACATTTACCGGTAAACGTTGCCGTTTTGACGGTAGCTTAAAGCCATTATCATTATGACAATCTAGACAATTCTATTTAGATAACAGTAGCTATATATTATTTGATTGATTATTTATATAAGAATGCCATCCTTTACGACAACTCGTCCGTTTTTTATGACTGTATGGGTGTGATTCATGCCGTAAAAATATTGTAGTTGCTTATAATTAGCGACATCGAGCATGATAACATCTGCTTGCTTTCCTGCTTCCAGTGAACCAATTTGATCTCCTCGATTAAGAGCATACGCAGCGTTAATAGTCGTCGCTGTTAATATTTCCTCTAACGTCATGCCCATATGCATACAGGCTAGATTCATAATAAATGGCAGGCTTATCGTTGGGGAAGAGCCAGGATTAAAATCTGTTGAAATAGCTACAGGTACTCCCTCATCAATCATCAGGCGCCCTCTTGCAAATGGCGCTCGTAAGAAAAATGCTGTTCCAGGGAGCAATACAGCAATCGTACCTGTTGCTGCCATTTTTTGAATACCTTCGTCTGAAGCAACTAGTAAATGCTCTGCCGAAATCGCACCAACTTCAGCGGCTAACTCTGCTCCTTTATAGGGTTCAATTTCATCGGCATGGATTTTCGGTGTTAATGCCAGCGCTTTCCCAGCCTCTAAAATGCGGCGGGCTTGCGCTGGTGTAAATACACCTTTTTCACAGAATACATCATTAAACTCTGCAAGCCCTAGTTCAGCCACTTTCGGTAGCATATCACCAACGAGCATATCGACAAATTCATCTTCTCGTCCTTTATAATCTCGCGGTACTGCATGAGCACCCATAAATGTACTCACTATATCTATAGCATGCGTAGCTTGTAGCTTTTTGGCTACCTCTAACTGCTTCCTTTCATTTTCCCAATCCAAGCCATATCCCGATTTTGCCTCGACAGTTGTGATACCATGCTTAAGAAATACGTCTAAATGACGCAGCGTCTTTCCATACAATTCATCAAAGCTTGCTTCTCTTGTTTGCTTTGTCGTTGCATGAATTCCACCACCTCCATTCATGATTTCCATATAGGTGGAGCCATTTAAGCGCATATTAAACTCCTGCTCACGCGTACCTCCATGAACTAAATGTGTATGACAATCGACGAGTCCAGGCATAACGACCTTTCCCGTTGCATCTATAACCTCTGCCTCTTTTATTAAGTCAGGGTAGTCTACTTCCAACTGCGCGAAGGTTCCAATTGCAACAATACGATTTTTTTCTATTAAAACACTGCCCTGTGGGATTATTGTAATATCTCGCATCTGTTCTTTTATGCGAGGACCTTGCGCTACACTTTTTAAGGTAATGACTTCATTGGCATTTTTTATTAAAATGGTCACATCACATCATCCCTTTGCTTTAGCATAGGCATATGCACACCTTTTTCCCTTGCCGTATTGATGGCGATTTCATAACCAGCATCTGCGTGACGTACAACTCCTAACCCCGGGTCTGCTATTAATACCCGAGCAATCTTATCTGAAGCAAGCTGTGAGCCATCCGCTACTAATACTTGACCAGCATGCTGCGAGAATCCCATTCCTACGCCACCACCATGATGTACACTTACCCAGCTGGCACCACTTGCCGTATTAACAAGTGCATTTAAAATTGGCCAGTCAGATACTGCATCCGAGCCGTCTTTCATACCCTCTGTTTCACGATTTGGTGAGGCAACAGAGCCAGAATCTAAATGATCCCTCCCAAAGACAATCGGCGCCGATAACTTACCGTTCGCAACCATTTCATTGACCTTCAGTGCAAAACGATGACGATCACCATAGCCTAACCAGCAAATACGAGCCGGCAACCCCTGCCATTTCACCATTTGTTGTGCCATATCAATCCAATTCACCAAACTTTTATCATGTGCAAACATCTGTTTTGCGAGTGCATCTGTTTTATAAATATCCTCTGGATCACCAGAAAGTGCTGCCCAACGGAATGGTCCTTTTCCTTCACAGAATAATGGACGGATATACGCTGGCACAAAACCTGGGAAATCAAAAGCATTGGTAACACCCATTTCTTTTGCATAGGCACGAATATTATTACCATAATCAAATACTTCTGCACCCGCCTGTTGAAATTCAAGCATTGTACGAACATGTTCTGCCATCGTTTCTTTTGCTCTTTGCTCATAGATTTTTACATCCTTTTCACGCAAATCAAGCGCTTCCTCAAATGTCATTCCATTTGGAACATAGCCATTTATCGGATCATGTGCAGATGTTTGGTCGGTTACAAAGTCAGGAATAATAGCACGATCAAGCAGCTCACGATTTACATCTGCACAGTTGCCAACAAGTCCAATTGATGCTGGCTCCTTTTTTTCACGTAGTGTATTTACTAATAGAAGGGCTTCCTCTACCGTATCAACGATGTAATCACAGTAGCCCTCTTTTATTTTGCGCTCAATCCGCGCTCGATTTACTTCAACTACTAAAATCACAGCACCAGCCATTTTGCCAGCTAAAGGCTGAGCGCCACTCATGCCTCCCATCCCCCCTGTTAAAATGAATTTACCGCGCAAATCTGCTGTACCAAATACTTTTTTTCCTGCCTCTACAAAGGATAAATACGTTCCTTGTAAAATACCTTGTGCACCGATATATATCCAACTACCTGCCGTCATTTGACCATACATCATTAAGTCGCGGTCCTCTAGTTCATAAAAATGCTCCCAGTTTGACCACGCTGGCACTAAATTTGAATTTGCAATGAGAATCCGCGGTGCATTTTCGTGCGTACGAAATACAGCAACCGGCTTTCCTGATTGAATAAGTAAAGTTTCATCATCCTCTAATTTTTTCAACGAAGTAATAATTTGCTCGTAACTTTCCCAATTGCGAGCTGCTTTCCCGATGCCACCATAAACAATCAGTTCATCTGGGTTTTCAGCTACCTCAGGATCCAAATTATTCATCAACATACGCATAGCTGCTTCCTGTGTCCATCCTTTACAAGTAAGCGTTGTTCCTCTCGGTGCACGAATATTTGTTTTTGTCTCCATAGTGCCATCCCCTTTGCTTTTATTTCGACATTGCCACTAACTCATCACTCGCCAATAAATATTTCGCTAACGCTTCAATTTCATCACCAATCGGCTGATCTGTTGTAAGCGGTGGACAGATTGCACGTACCTTTTGCAAAAATTGACTTGTAGCTGATGCTAACTGTTTCTCCGCCCTATCTAAATGAATGGCCTGCGATGCGCAAATCATTTCTATCGCAATGACGCGAGCAGCATTGTGTACGATTTGGCGTACTTGACGAGCAGATGTCGTCCCCATACTGACATGATCTTCCTGATTACCCGATGTTGGAATAGAATCTACGCTTGAAGGGTGTGCCAATACTTTGTTTTCTGACACGATTGAAGCTGCTGTATATTGCGCAATCATTAGCCCACACTCAATCCCAGGGTTTGTCGCTAAAAACGGCGGCAAGCCCTCATTGAGTTGCGGATTGACCATGCGTTCCGTACGGCGTTCAGAAATGTTGGCCCATTCACACACACCAACCTTTAAAAAATCCATCGCTAACGCAATTGGCTGTCCGTGGAAATGTCCTCCAGATAATACTTCTCCGTTCTCTAAAACAACAGGATTGTCTGTCGTTGCATTCATCTCAGTTCGTACACGCTCCTCCGCATAAAAAAATGACTGCCATGATGCGCCGTGTACTTGTGGAATACAACGAAGTGAATAAGCATCCTGCATCCGTATTTCACCCTGCTTTGTCACTCGTTTACTCCCATCAAGCCACTTGCGAATTCGCCCGCCCACAAGCTCTAATTCCGGGTGTGGTCTTACAGCTAAAAGCGCTGGATCAAATGCTGAAGTAATACCTTTTAGTGCTTCAAGCGACAGACTTGCTGCCATATCTGCGGCAAGCCCAATGCGCTCTGCCTCATTCAATGTTAATACACCAATACCTGTCATGGCCTGTGTACCGTTAACTAGCGCTAGACCTTCTTTCGCTTGTAATCGTACAGGAGTTAATCCCGCTTGCTGTAACGCCAGGCCGCCACTTACAATCTCACCTTTAAACTCAGCCTTACCTTCTCCTACAAGCACTAAAGCTAAATGTGATAGCGGCGCTAAATCACCACTTGCCCCAACCGACCCCTGTGACGGTACGATTGGATGCACGCCTTTATTGATGCAATCCAGTAATAGCTGCACTGTCTCCTGTCGAATGCCTGAAAAACCACGTGCTAATGCATTGGCACGTAAAATCATCATCGCACGGACAACTTCTGTAGGAAACGGTTCGCCAACACCTGTTGCATCTGAGCGTAGTAAATTCAACTGTAATAATTCATTATCCGCCTCATCAATACGAATATGACTTAGTTTTCCAAATCCTGTATTCACACCATAAATTGCTTGCCCTTCCGCTAAACGCTTTTCAATGCGCTCCCTACTTAATTGAATACGCTTCTCACTTTCAGTCGATAATACAACATCGGCATGCCCATTCACGATTTCCTCTACTTGCCGCCTCGTTAATGTATTGCCATCAAGCTCAATGATAGAAATCATTTAATATCCCCCTTATTCTATATCTTGGGTAAATTATCTATATGGATAGAAATCCCTCTATTTACATTGTACAAACTTCTTTTTTCTGAAAATAGAGAATTTTAAAAGGGAAAACAGGAATTATCTTTGATTTTTATGTTATTTTTAATAATATAATATGACTTTTTTACGAAACTAGATTATTTTAAGGCGGTTGATTGTTATACGAATTTTATTGATTGATAGAGACCCTACAGAACTATCAGGTATTCGATGGTTTTTACAAACGTACTTCCCTGGAGATATTATTGTGGAGATGTGTACGGCTATTTCTGAAGCAACTGAGAGCATTCAACAGTTTGAGCCTGAGGTAATATTACTGAATATCGATTTAATTCCTAATAACCGTTTAACGAAGCTTTATCAGCTATTACAAAAATACTCAGCCACTATTTTTGCAATAACGACAGAACCATTATTTAAAAATGCCATGAAAGCAATTGATTTGCAGGTTGCACACCTTTTTGTAAAACCCATTGATTTAGAAATTTTAAAGCACAAGCTAGCTACAATTTCGCTTCATACAGCGCAGGTAAAGAAAGCCTATACCCAAGCTACAGATGAAACATTTTACGATAAATTATTTTTAGATAGTGAGACCAGTTCTTTAGATACCGATATGCACTTCACGATGATTGAACCTGAGCATCCAGAAACATTGAATACATTGTACAATTGGCTCCAGCAAACACCTATTTATCATCATATGAAAATCTATCCATTATCAGATAGTATTGTCTGCCTGTTTCAAATAAATGATATGAAAATAGTTGAAAAAGATATGCGTACATTGATGAAGGAATGGCGACTTACGAATAATAGTTCACTTAATATCGGTATGTACGACTGTGCACCTACAACACTAAAAAATATGTACGCCTTAACAAAGCGTGCACTTCATCAAAGTTTTTACGAAGGCTTTGGACATATTTTTCATGCGAACAGACAGTTAGCCACACAACCATTTGACCCTTTACTAACACCCGAAGAGCAACAGTTACTCATTAAAAGTTTAGAGGACGGTAATCTCGAGGAAATCAAAGCCTTTTTATATCGATTAGCTAAAGAAGGGATTTATTATGAACAGGATGACTTACGAATCCATTTGACAAGTGTATTGGCTCAAATTCGGCGCTTTATGCTGAAATATAAATTGCATGAGAAAGCCGCTATCGAACAAAACTATCGCCAGCTTTTTCATTTAATTATTGAACACCCCATACTTTATACAATTCTGAATGGTATTATTTCATTCACACAAACACTTATGACATTAGCGCGAGAGGCTCGAATGGAGAAAAAAGCAGACTATGTAGAATTGGCACTAGAGATTATCGAGCAACAGTTTCAGGATAGTTCACTGACCTTGCCCTTCGTCGCCTATAAATTAGGGATTAGCCCCAATTATTTGAGCACGATTTTCTCCAAAAAGCAGGGCTTGCCATTTAAACGCTTTTTACAACAAATACGTCTTCAAAATGCTACGAAAATGCTTGTCGAAACAGATTTCGCTATTAGTGAGATTGCACTTCTAAATGGCTTCGATGACCCAAATTACTTCATTAAAATATTCAAGCAGCAAATCGGTACTACTCCTAATCGTTATCGTAAAACTTGAAAAATACAGCCACTACAAGTCAACGTATTTTCAATTAGCATACTCTATTTTCAACACGCGTATAGTTAAAACAAAATAGAAACCTCCACTTCTATTTGTTTAAAGTCATTCCAGTATTCATAAGAAGCGCTACAGCAAGTGCCAACTAACACTACTTAAAGTTATTTAGGTAAATCTTTTTTAATTTCTTCATTTATTAAAGTGATGCATAATCTTATTAGAACGAGCATATATTAATAGTTTATATCTTAATATAAATATTCTTTAACAATAATTATTATAATCTACTAGCAATTCTATTTTAGATTTGTTATAGTTATAAATGAAGAGTTTGACCCACTATATTTCCAGGAGGTAAACTATATGACAAACGCAAATGATCGTAGCCGTCGCTTTACAACAGCAGGTGGTGCCCCAGTAGTAAGTAACCATGACTCAATGTCTGCAGGTCCTCGAGGGCCACTTTTACTTCAAGATGTATGGTTAGTTGAAAAGTTAGCAAATTTCAACCGTGAAGTTATTCCTGAACGTCGCATGCACGCAAAAGGTTCGGGTGCATTTGGTACTTTCACTGTAACGCATGATATTTCGCAATATACAAAAGCAAAAATCTTCTCTGAGATTGGTAAGAAAACCGAAATGTTCGCTCGTTTCTCTACAGTAGCCGGTGAACGTGGTGCAGCTGATGCAGAACGTGATATTCGTGGATTCGCACTTAAATTTTATACTGAAGAAGGCAACTGGGATTTAGTTGGTAACAACACACCTGTATTCTTCTTCCGTGATCCACTACACTTTACAGATTTAAACCATGTAGTAAAACGTGATCCACGAACAAATATGAAAAACGCAAATTCGAATTGGGATTTCTGGACTTCATTACCAGAAGCGCTTCACCAAGTAACAATCGTTATGTCCGACCGTGGTATTCCAAACGGTTTCCGCAACATGCATGGTTTTGGTTCTCACACTTACAGCTTTATCAATGCTCAAAATGAGCGTGTATGGGTGAAATTCCACTTCCGTACAGAACAAGGCATTAAGAACTTAACTGGTGCTGAAGCTACTGAGGTAATCGGTAATGACCGTGAATCTTCTCAACGCGACCTTTATGAAGCAATTGAAAAAGGTGATTTCCCGAAATGGAAAATGTACATTCAAGTAATGACAGAAGAACAAGCGCGTGAATTACCTTACAATCCATTTGATTTAACAAAAGTTTGGTACAAAGGTGACTTCCCACTAATTCCAGTTGGTGAGTTCGAGTTAAACAAAAATCCTGACAACTACTTTGCAGAAGTAGAGCAAGCAGCATTCGCACCTTCTAACATAATTCCTGGCGTTAGCTTCTCTCCAGATAAAATGCTTCAAGGTCGTATCTTTGCTTATGCAGATGCACAACGTTACCGCCTAGGCGTAAATCACTATATGCTACCTGTAAACGCACCAAAATGTCCATTCCGTACATTCCATCGTGATGGCGCTATGCGATTTGATGGCAATCTTGGTTCTACAATGAGTTACGAGCCAAATAGCTATGGTGAGTGGGAGCATAACTTGGACCATAAAGAACCTGAATTAAGCATCGATGGCAATGCTGGTATTCATGACTTCCGTGAAGATGATAGCAATTATTTCGAGCAGCCAGGTAAATTATTCCGCTTAATGACTGCGGAACAACAACAACGTTTATTTGAAAATACAGCTAATGATATGGCTTCTGTTGAAGAATTCATTAAACGTCGCCACATCTTACACTGCTATTTAGCTGATCCAGCATATGGTGAGGGTGTAGCAAAAGCAATGGGTCTTTCATTAGAGGGTATGGACCTTTCAAATCCATATGTAAAGCAAGCAACTAACGTTTAATTATCTATTTTTTATTGATATCCAAATCCAACTCTTTACTCCATGCGAAATGAAAACTTCGCATGGGGTTTTTTTAATAGCTGGAATGCCATATTGCAAAACCCTTAACATTATAGTCAAAAGGCAGCCTCGAGATTATCACTAGGCTGCCCTCTTGCTGTCTTATTGATTAAGTAGCATACATATCTTTATCTTTTATCCAATCTTTTTTATCGATAAATTTGACTGCCGGTCTTTTTAAATTCCTCGGCTTTTTCCTGCATACCTTGATGAATGGCTTGTGTCGTATTTAAATCTTTTTCTTTTGCATAGTTCCGAATATCCTGAGAAATTCTCATACTACAAAACTTAGGCCCACACATCGAGCAGAAATGTGCTGTTTTGGCGCCCTCTGCTGGTAATGTTTCATCGTGGTATTCCACTGCTCGCTCAGGATCTAATGATAAGTTGAATTGATCTCGCCAACGGAACTCAAAACGGGCTTTTGATAGTGCATCATCTCGTACTTGTGCCCCTGGATGACCTTTTGCTAAATCAGCCGCATGTGCTGCAATTTTATACGTAATGACACCTACACGAACATCTTCACGATTGGGCAAGCCTAGATGTTCCTTTGGCGTAACATAGCAAAGCATTGCAGTACCGAACCAACCAATCATTGCTGCACCAATAGCAGACGTAATATGATCATAGCCTGGCGCAATATCTGTTGTCAGTGGACCTAATGTATAAAAAGGTGCTTCTTTACACACTTCCAATTGTTTGTCCATATTTTCCTTAATCAGATGCATCGGTACGTGCCCTGGCCCCTCTACCATGACTTGCACATCATGCTTCCAAGCGATCTGCGTCAACTCCCCTAGTGTTTCAAGCTCCGCGAACTGCGCCTCATCATTGGCATCGGCAATAGAGCCTGGACGTAAGCCATCCCCTAAAGAAAAAGCAACATCGTACATCTTCATAATTTCGCAAATTTCTTCAAAATGCGTATACAAGAAACTTTCTTCGTGATGAAATAAGCACCATTGCGCCATAATCGAACCACCACGCGAAACAATACCCGTTACGCGATTAGCTGTTAGAGGCACATAACGTAATAATACCCCTGCATGAATCGTGAAATAATCGACACCTTGCTCGGCCTGCTCGATTAATGTATCACGATACACTTCCCACGTTAAATTTTCCGCAACACCATTTACCTTTTCTAGCGCTTGATAAATCGGCACTGTTCCTACGGGTACTGCAGCATTGCGAATAATCCATTCACGTGTCGTATGAATATGCTTACCTGTAGACAAATCCATAATATTATCCGCACCCCAGCGTGTTGCCCATGTCATTTTTTCTACTTCCTCAGCAATGGATGAGGATACAGCTGAATTACCGATATTTGCATTAATTTTCACATGGAAGTTACGGCCAATAATCATGGGCTCTGCCTCTGGATGATTAATGTTCGAAGGCATAATTGCACGACCAGCAGCAATTTCAGCACGTACGAATTCTGGATCTAAATTTTCGCGAATGGCTACAAACTCCATTTCTGGTGTAATAATGCCCTTTTTTGCGTAATGAAGCTGCGTCACATTGCGTCCTTTTTTCGCACGTAAAGGCTTGCGATAAAGCCCAGGAAAGACATTTTCTTTCATACGCGGATCATCTGCATGTCGGAAGCCGTTATCCTCAGGCTTCATCTTACGACCTTCGTATGCTTCTACATCCCCACGCTCTCTTATCCAGGCTCTTCTTAAATTAGGTAAACCTTTCGTAATATCTACGTTGTAGGTAGGGTCCGTATACGGGCCACTTGTATCGTAAACACGCACAGGTGCATTTTCTTCTTCTCCAAAACTCCCAGTAGTTGGACTCAGCGTAATTTCCCGCATTGGCACTAAAATATCCGGCCGTGAGCCCTCTACATACACCTTTTTGCTCCCATCAAAACTTGTCATAATGTTAATGTTCTTTTCGCTAACTGTTGTCATAAACTACTTCGCTCCCTTTTACATATTTTAAGAAGGACCGAATCTAGCTCACCCAACAATTTACTACAAAAAAAAAGCCGAATCCAAAAAATATTGGATCCGGCTATGCATGTAAGGGTTTCAATTTATCGCAAAGTACAAGTACTGCGATAATCATTAACTTTCCCACGCTGGTATGAGCCAGATCAGGTCCAAAGGGTCAAGAAACCTCAAAGCGTTTCCCTCTCAGCCTGACTCGTCAGACTCCCCTAGTTAAAGCTATTCAATTTGATGCTAGTGTAGCAGATATCACTAATAGATGGAAGCCATATTTTACAATCCATTATGACAATGTTTGATGCGTATTTAGTAAACAATGGAATTTCAGCAGAAAAATTTCATGACTAGCGCAGATATTTTACGTAAAAAGTATTTCTGCAACGTAAATGACAATCGTCACTGTGATGCAACTAACAATCGTTGAAAATAAAACTGTTTGTGCAGCTGTCGCTGATTCAACATCGTATTCTAAAGCTAGGCTTGAACTATTGCGCGACGTTGGAAAGGCGCTAGCTATAAAGAGTGACTGAGCGACAACACCGTCTAAGCCAAGTGCAAAAATAATGAGGAGTGCCACACTTGGACCAATTATCAGTCGTGTAAAACAACTGACAAAAACAGTTTTATTAAACATCGACTTGATTTCAAGCTGGGATAGTTGTGCGCCGAGTGTAATTAATGCAACAGCGATAAAGCCATCTGCTACATGGTCGATTGGAATACGAATAAATTGCGGGATAGCTATTTCGAAGAAGTTCATTGCCACACCAATAATAAGCGCATGAATAATAGGCATTTTCAGGAAACCCTTCATGATGGCCAGCCCCGATTTTGTCGAGGAAATAAGATTGTACAAGCCATATGTATAGGTCGTCATATTTTGAAAAATAACTAGTATGACCTGAATGGCCACGCCAATTGGCTGTGTCGCGAATATCATTTGTGCCACTGGAATGCCATAGTTTCCTGAGTTAATGAGCACAACACTATTTTTAAACACCGCTGTCTCTGTTTTCACTAAACCAAGCCCCTTTGCTAAAAAGTGACTCAGCACCATTTGACTCCCGATAAAGAGGACGATAAACACCGCCACCTGTCCTAGTACCGAGAGCTCCACACTTGTTTCATATAAATTCACAAAAACTGCAGCTGGCATAAAGCAATATGTAATAAGTTGGGATAAGGCCTTTAAATTAAAGCGGAATTTCTTCTGCAAAACGGCCCCAAGTACAAGAAGCACTAAAATCGGGGCAACAATTTGAAAGAAAATCATGCCGAGATACATCATGCAGTTGTCCCCCTTTCATCTCTTTCTATAGTAGAACTATCCGCTTGCTTGGTCAATGTACCTCAACTAACCTGATAAGAACATTTTTAATGGCCTTGCTCATAATAATTTTTTATTCTAAAAAAATCTGCTAGACTTCAACACGGAAAGTAAGTTAGGCAAGCCCCTGTCAAAGAGGCTTGCGACTTACCCGCAGAAAGCAACAGATTTTAGTTTTTCATGCTATGCTATTTTGATTGAAGAAGGAATTTGAATCACCTCGGGCAAAATCCTTCATTACGAAGGTTGAGGATTTAAGCAAGTTTAAAACGTTGAACAACCTCTTGCAATTCTTGCGAGATTTTATTCATATTACTTATTGAATCTGCAACCTTTTCTAACTCTGCCTGTTGATCAATTGTTGAAGCACTTACTTCTTCTGCAGAAGCGGCTGTCTCCTCTGAAATAGCTGAAATGCTTTGAATAGCCATTATTGCTTGGTTTTTGTGCTCTAGCATACTGGAAAGTTTAGTAAGTAACTCGTTAATTGCATCTGCAATAGAACTAGACAACTCACTATTGTCCTTAAAGACTACCTCCGTACTTTGTACTGATTCATTTTGTGCTTGCATTAAACTAGCATTAGATGCTATTACGAGTACTGTCTGTTTAGAGTTTTCTAATATACTATCCACGGTTGTCTTAATTACATCCGTTTCATTTTTCGACTGTTCTGCTAGTTTTTTAACCTCTTCGGCTACCACTGCAAAACCTTTCCCATGTTCCCCTGCTCGAGCGGCTTCAATACTCGCATTAAGTGCAAGCAGATTAGTTTGCTCCGCTATACCCTGAATGGATGCAATGACTTGATTGATATTTGCAATGTTAGCAGTTAATGCTTCAATTTGCTGTTGTACTCGTCCATTCATGTCATTTGTTTCCTCATTACGTTCACGCAAACTATCAACTTCTCTCATACCTTTTTCAGTTGTCGTTTGCGTTTTGCTAGAAAGCTCTTCCATTTGAGTGGATAACTGTGTAATCGTATCAATCTGATCAGAAAGATCCATCATTCGATAATTGGTTTCTTCCGTGTCTTCCGATTGCTTTGAAGCACCTTGAGCAATTTCATTTATCGCAACTGTAACTTCCTGACTAGAAGCTACAATCTCATTAAATGCTTCATGAACATGATTTGATGATTGGTTAAGCAGCGTCGTAGAATGCAACACCGTATGTATAGCATCATTCGTTTTGTCTAACATATGATTATAGGCTACTGCAACTGCGCCTATTTCATCTGCTTTAATATATTTTTCATCCACTTTTTTCGTTAAATCTCCATCCGCTGCAGTTTCTATTGATGCACGTAAAAGTTTTAATGGTTTCAATTGTTTATAGATAAACCATGCACTTACAACTGCCATTAAAATAACAATGATAATTGCCGCTACGATCGTAAATACAAGAACCTGATTATAGGTTTCAAGAATCTTAGATTTTGGTACCACTAATTGAACCGTCCAAGTTTCGTCGATTTCGTCCAATACCATAGGTGCAAAAGCATTATACGAGTTTTCTCCTAATTGCTTTGAATCCACATACATACTGTCTGGTTTACCATTTTCCATAGAACTATTTACACTTGCCCAATCGATAGCATCTTGCATATTTGTACCATCTAATTTTTCATTAATACTATTTACCGTTAATATGCCACTAGCAGTAATAATACCTGCATACCCACCATCCGGCTTAATAGAATCAGCCAGTCCCTTTAAAAAATCGATGGATATATCAGCTGTTAACACCCCAAAGAATGTACCCGAGGAATTAACTAGCGGGACAGATATCGTTGTCATCAAGATTGTTTCGCCATTCACCTTATAATCATAAGGCTCTGTTAGTACAGCTCGCTTCTCTTCTTTAGGGACCCAATACCATTGTGCACTACTTTTTTCTTCAAGTCCTTCTATAGCAGTAGTTGCTATTTCATTGCCGTTCTTTGACATATAGGGCATGAAACGTTCCTTTGTATCAATTAAAGTTACATCAATAGTCGGCTCTACTTGCGCAGATTCCTTTTCTAAAATAGCTCCTACCCCAATCAAATCATCGTTCTTTACTAGATTGGTTTCCAAGATATCCATTAAGCCTTCAGCGGAAAGTCCGCCATTGTTGTGCATTGTTTCCACTATGCGTTTAGTTGTTTGTAATGTATCATTAGCTTTCTTAAAGCGTTCGCTCATCTTCGCAGCAGAAAATTGAGCATTTTGAAGTGTTGCGCTTTCTGAATCATCTACACTTTGATTATATAAAATGAAACTTGTTACAACTGTATAAGTAATAAACAGCACTAAAAATAATCCTATGATTAAAGAAGATAATTTTAAAGCAATACTTTTGGATTTTTTCATTACAAACACCTCCATTTTTTATAAATAATCATAATGTATGGATATTCATATCACAACAAAAGATTTATCAACTTAACATAGAAAAATTAAGTTTATCTCAGAAATTCTGCTACATTTTAGATACTACAATCTAAACAAGACAAAAAAGGCGTGTCTCAGTCTAAAATATCAGCTTCAGACAAAGCTCTTTTCTTTTCCCAACTAGTAAACCAGTTCTTAATCTTGTCAATCGGTTATAGAGCTAATTGCTCCTCCAACATTTGCTTCAGTTACGGATAAAGGTTCTATTACAATCGATGCCGAAATGCTCGGTTAAAAACTATATATTGCTATTACAGATACGGGAATTGGCATTGAAAGGACATGCAGGAAAGAATATTCGAGCCATATGAACAAGTTGATTCGAGTATCACATCTTTGGGTGGAGGGCTCGGACTTGGTTTAAGTATTTGCCAGGAACTCAAAAGCTTTGCTGTACTGCCCATCAGCTTGGATATTCTATCCTTCAATTTGAAAATTTAATCCGGCACTTTTGCCATTTTATCCGTCACTTTCGCTATTTTATCCGTCTCTCCAATTCCCATAAGGACAGAAGTTACACATGCATATAAAAAAATAGCGACCTATCTACCTATTCATCCAAAAAATGCATAAAAATATCCTAAGCTATGATAAAATTAGTAATTATAGAAATAGGAGGTTTTCACGTATATGAAACACCAAAAAAGCCTTGCCTTATTTGCTTTAGTAGCGCTTCCTTCGCTCATTTTTACTACACCTACTACGTCAGCATCTGCTGCTGATATCTCGGCAAATTCAAAGACAGCATACACATACAATTATAATTACTATTATTACTACAACTCTAATGTTTCGAACGTTATACAGCTCATTAATAACATTAATGATACCGTTTCATCATTTCAACCAACATTAGAGGCGGCTAATAAAGCCTACAATGCATTAACAGAGACAGAGAAGCAATACGTAACGAATTATGGCACACTGTCAAATCACCAGCAAACAAGGGTAGCCTATCGTCGACTGGCGACACAAATCGAAGAAAAGTTAGCTTCTGTCGAATCGACATCCATTAATTACTATCAAAACGTTATTGAAACGAGAGATTGGTATAACACATTGAATGCCGCACAAAAGTCCTTTGTTAGCGCAGATACACAAAAAATACTGACATCTTCTATCGCGCCCAATACATCCGTTGATAAAGTTGTTAATAAGATCCAATTGTTGAATTCATCTCGCATTAGCTTCCATAAAGATGTCGCAGAAGCAAGAGCTGAATACAATGCATTACGTAGATTTTCAAATGTTTCTTTCCCTAGCGGTACTGAAAAACTATTACTAGATGCTGAACAACTTGTCTTGAAAGATAAAGCTGCTGCCAAGGAAGTGGAAAATGCAATTGCTGCATTATCGCCAAAAACGTCCACAACACAGGATGTACAAGCTGTCAAAACAGCCTTTGAAGCGTTAACGCCTGTTCAACAACAACTTGTTCCGAATGTAGGGATATTAGTAGACTATGTTAATGGCAAATATAAGCTCCCGACTAAGGGGAATTCGATAAAAACGCCTATATTATCAGACACAGCAGCTGTACCAGGTAAAAACACGGCGATGTCCAAAAGCAGAAATACCTATAAAACAAAGATCAATGTTGCTGACTCTGAAATCAGTTCAGAGCGCTTTGTTTTAACAACAAAAGCAAACATGACTGTCATCGTTCCACCACTAGGTACTCTTGTCAATGAAGATTCTGGCGTAATGGATATCCAGCTCACAAGAAATTTAAATCGTATTACCTTCCAAGCAACTTTGAATAAAAAACCTGTAGAATTCGTGGCTGATATAGAAGTGATCATCGAGAATTTACCAAAGGATGCTTCAATCGTTCGAATCAATGAATTCGGCGATCAAGAACCGGCTTCTTACATAGTCAATGACAATCAACACATTATTCAAACGAAAACATCTGGTATATTCCAAATAATTAGAAATTAACAAACCCGAAAAGAGCCAATACTACAACCAAATATTTATAGAGCAAATCAAATTGGAGGCTGGGACAAAACTTTAAATTTTAAGAAAGAGGAGCATAGGCGTTATTAAATTTTTGCTATCTAAAATGAAGAAAAATTTAGACGTTCTTCCTTTTGGAATAAAAAATTTTAGAAGAGAGCACTAGTTGATGGTAGCGAAGGCGTCCGCCGTAGCGGACATCAACGCTTACAGCAAAAAAGTGTTAGATCACTATCAGTCGATCTAACACTTTTTCTCTTTTGTCCCAGCCTCTCTTTTTACATCAACTTATTTTTCCTTTTCGTGTGCCACCAATAGTGCTGCCACTTCTTCTATCTGTCCTAAAATTGAAATTGGGTCAGACGACCAGAAGCTCCATCCATCTATTTCAAAAATCTGATCTTTTTGTACAGCATCAAGCGTACCCAGATTGGTGCACTCTTAATTGGTAGACTATAATACTCATGGATATAACAAATTACTGGTTCAACTAAGTCTGGTTTTTGAAGATATACTTCTTGACTATGTAATTGTCGTAAAAACTCGTAACAAATTGAAAAAATAACAAATGTTTCTTCAACACAGCTTATATTTAGGCACCCTCCTTTTTCGCTATGTAATACATGAAAGTTTTCCAAGTTATACGCCTTACCGTCCAATAAAATACGTACTTTACCTTTCATTGAGTATAGGAAACTACTAGCAGGTAATCGGTATGATGAAAGCTCCTCACCACATTCCTTATTTACATAACGTCTGTCAAACACTCGAATCGAAGCATATTTCCACAAGAGTAAAAGATTATCTATATTCAAAGTAAATTTTCACATTCTTTACTTTTAAGTCAATTAATGAAAAATTAATTAATCTAACTTTGACTTCATCAATATAAATTAAATATTTTTCTAATGGCTGTTTGATTTTATCCGTCATTTCAAAAATATAATTCCAAATGGAAAAGAAGCACCATCTGCCATAAAGCAAACAATGGTGCTTCTTTTTCAATTAATCTTCTTCAAATCACTGATAAAATGCCTTCTTAATTCTTTTGTAAACAGAGAATCCGCTTTTTTAATTTTTTTGATTTGTAAGCCATGTTGTTAATTCCTCTACCTGCGCTAACACAGCAGTCGGATCGTAGTACCAAGAACGCTCTTCCGGCCAAACATAAAGACGATCGTTCTTTACAGCAGGCAAAGTTCCCCATAGTGGATCCGCCTTGAAATCTTCAACTGTTCGACTGTTAGAAGTCATAATAATATAATCACCAGCATAGTTCGCCAACACTTCTTCAGAAAGTTTAGCCCATTGTTTCTCCATAATTTCTTCTGCTATATTTGCAGGGGGCTTGCGTCCAAGTGCTTGATAGATAGGCTGTCCACCACGACCGAAATTATCACCATACACATAAGTCTCCTTATCCGTATATTCCATGATAGAAAAGCTTAATCCTTCCTCAATAACTGCATCAACCTTTGCTTTAGCATCTGCAACCTTTTGATCGTAATGATCTAACCATGCTTCAGCTTCTTTTTCCTTACCGAGCAGTTGCCCGAAATATGTTAGCTCCTCATGAGCATTTTTTAATTCCCCATATGGAACAACAACAGTAGGAGCAATTTTACTTAACGTCTCATAGTTATCTCCATTCCCAGTAATGATTAAATCTGGGCTAAGCGCCAGAACACTTTCAGTAGATGGCGCTCCGTAATCACCTATATCAGAAATCCCAGTTAGCGCATCTTTGAAATAATAATTTTTAAGCGTTAATCCAGGGGCTCCTACTGGAATAATGTCTAATGCGATTAGACTACCTATGTATTCCTCCGCTACAATGCGTTTTGGTTGTACAGGAATTGTAATTTCTCCATTCACTGTAGTTATCGTTTTCGTCATGTTGGTTTGTTGTGTTTCTTCATTTGCCGCTGAGTTCGCCGTACTTTTTGTTTCTCCACAGGCAGCTAAGACTAACATTATAATCAGAAATAATGGCATGATAAACTTCTTACGTTGATATTGTGCTAAGCGCAATTTTAAACCCTCCAAATATAATCATTGATAATAATTCTCAATTGTAATTGTAATGTGGTGAGTTACCATTGTCTATGCACTAGAATGATCTACAGCTATTCATTTTTATGATGTTAACACCTTCATTAGTTCATGTAGCTGTGACTTTGTGGACAACGGATCATATCCATAAAACAAGTTTGATTGGTTAATCACATATACTTGCTTCCGTTGCACTGCCTCCATCTTTAGCCAAGATTCTGATTGAAATAATTGCTTTACCCGCCTTCTCCCCTCCTTATGTGTAGGAAGTGCCGTAATAAATATATGATCAGCTGGGTAATTTGCGATAGCCTCAATATCTTTCTCAATATAGCCGCGTTTTTCTATATTATGATTAAGCATAGAGGCGGGTAAATGAAACCCCATTTCGTCATACAAAATTTGGCTTCCTCTGCCATAGCTACTATTAATACAATATGCGGTATTTTCACCGATTTCCCATACAATGGCTGTCCCTCTTATGCCTAGATGGTAATCAAGTTGCTCATTACAATGCAAAATTAATTTATCATAATGACTAAACCATTCCTCCGCTTGTTGCTGTCTATCTACAATATCTGCAATAAGGCGAAACTGCTCACGCCAACTACTATGCATAAATGGAACTTCAAGTATTGGAGCTAATGAAAGCAATGACTTATTTCCCTTTGCTGTATCATAGTTAATGATTAAATCAGGCCGCACTGCCGCGATATTTTTATAGGTGGACGTTGTATCCTGCTCATAATTATCTAGCTTGTATACTGGGCTTACTTGCTTAACATCATCTAGCCATTCAGAATAAACCCCCAATTCAGGTATAACACCAAGTGCAAGTAGACATGCAGTATGATTCGTATTAAGCGAAACCACTCGCTTTTGCTTATTATAAAAAGCGGAAGGAGACATCCCCACCAACTGCTTAAATTTGCGGCTTAAATAGGTACCTTCTTTGTAGCCAACTTCCTGCGCCAGATTATCTAATTTAGGCATGTTATATAGCAACTTCTGCTGAGATTCACGAATCCGTAGTAAGGCGAGATATGCACTAAAAGTTTGGTCTGTATGTTTGCGAAAAGCACGTGAGAAATGCTCTGGGCTGACTTGTGCTAGTTGGGCCATCTGTTCCCGCGTTAAATCTTCATGAAAATGTGTATCCATATAATTGAGTATTTGTTCTAGCCAGGAATCACCAGGTCGAACTCTATCTTCCGATTCTTCGGAAAGTGCTTCAAGAAGTTCTAAAAATAATTTTTGAACATGGAATGGGTTACTGTTCATAGATTCGCTCGATATTATTTCTAACTCTGAAGCCATACGAATTATCTCGTAAGAGCAGTCCGAAAGCGGTTCGGAATGCTTCAATATGCTCGGTTCAGATTGGTCGTTCGTTAAACCATGGTATTGGATAAGCGTTCCTCGAAGTCTAGCATGTAACTTGGTTGTGATGTCTAATTCTTCTGCATTATGCCAAAGTACCACGCATCCACGTGATAGCTTGTATTGTTTTCCCTTTAAAGTTAGAAATCCTTGTCCATCATAAATAACTAAAATAGATGGTAACGAAGAGATTTCCTCAGATTGATTAAGGACCTTTTCTAACCTAGTAATTTGTATCGGATAATAAAATGTTTGCGATAAAAGTGCTCCATCTTGTGAAATCAGATTAGCCATCTATGTCCCCTTCAATCCTTTGACCTCTAACAAATTTGCTAGGATTGATTCCATATTTATCTTTGAAAGTTTGTGCAAAATAACTAGGGTTAGCGTAACCTACTTGACTAGATACTTCATTCACATTCATCTTCCCTTCCTGTAATAATAAATACGCCTTTTCCAAGCGTTTTTCTCGTAAATAACCAAAAACTGTTGTGCCAAACATCTCTTTAAAGCCCTTTTTTAATTTAAAATCGTTAAGTCCTATCGAACGCGATAATTCCATTAATGTGGGCGGATCTATCATATGTTCAATAATCATTGTCTGAGCTAGTTTGATTTTTGATATATCACTTTTTGAGAATTCTGCTGGTCTTGGAGAATTATCAAACAGGAAAGAACGAAATGTCATAGATAGTAGTTGTAATGCACAACATTCTAACTCTATATTTGTCATATGTTTGCTGTCTACTGCATCCAACATTTGCTTAACAATAATAGATGCGGATGGTTGCATTTTTTCTTGAAAAATTCGGAACGATTTCTCTCCAATAATATGGGAAAATTCTTTCACAATACCTCTACCACCGCCCGTTGCTTGCATAAAATGATTGAAAGTTGAAACTGGCATGCCAATGCCTACCATTTTATAACATTCATTTTTATGAAAAGAAAAATTTGCTGCTACTTGCTCTATAAATTGAAGTGAGCATGTCCCTGAAGCCATTTCGTGCTCTAATCCTGAAATCTGAATTCCTCTAGCACCTTGCATACAAAAACTAAGTTCAACCATTGGCTGTTTCGTAGACATTTGCATTTTATAATTTTGATAAAAAGTATAGTCGGAGATGACCACTTCTAAATCTGAACGTGGAATCAAGCGATGTATCGTTCCTTCTTTAACATTGGATTGGAATGCCATATACTCTGTTGGGGCGCCATGTTTCTTTGCTATGTCCAACGCATTGAAAAAATGGCTAAAGTTCTGATGAAAGTTAGTTGTCAATGTTTCATCACCATCCTTTATAACTCTCATTGAGAATGATTTTCATTATCTGTTGAAAGTATAGCAAATTCATGATTCATTTGCTATTAAATGAAAAATAAAAAAAGAGATGGGTTAGATTACTTTATTGTTACTAACAATACCTTTACTGTACTTCTTTCGATTGAAGCATCAATGTAAGAAGTACACACAAGAAAAACATAACTGCACCAAAACCGTAAGCGGATATATAACCACCAGCGTATTCTATTAATCCACCAGCAAGCACAGGGCCGATCATTTGACCAACTGCATAAAAAATAGATATAAAACCAATGGCAGTTGCAACATACTTAGGTTGCACTTGTTGACTGGCTTTCATTTGGATTAGCACAAGAACACCGCCAAGTGAAGAACCCCAAATAACTGCTGATACAATAAATCCTGCTATAGTTCCGCATACAATTGGAAGAATATCTCCAACCACAGACAATACTAAAGCAGCAAGTAATGCTTTTTTTACACCTATTCGATCAGCGAGCATTCCCCATAACGGAGCACCTCCAATTGAAACAATACCCGCTATCGCATAAACAGTTCCTGCCATTGCATTAGAAAGTCCAAGCTCTTTCATATAGCTCGTTTGATATAAATTCGGTATTAAATAGATAATACCAACGATAAAATAGAGCACTGCAATGAAATACAGTTCTTTACTTCTCCACCCATTTGTATTTTCGTCAGCATTTACATTTTCATGTGATGCATGTGGAGCTTTTAAAACAAACGCTGCAAGTAACACTACTATGATTGTTATGCTTGCAAATATTAGCCAAGGGCCTCGCCATCCAAGCTGTGGGAAATGCTGTAACATAAATGGCACAAGTATACCGGATAATAGCATCCCAATACCTGCCCCACTCATTAACAGTCCCATCACTGTTCCTCTTTTCTTTGGGAACGAGCCAACTGCTATTGATAGAAGAGGTGTATAAACAAGCGCACTACCCGCGCCTGCTAAAAACAAACTTATAGCTGCCCACCAAAAGTTCGTGACAAATACAAGACCTGCTAGGCCTGCAACAACAAGTCCACTACCAAACAGCAACACTTTTCTCGCCCCTATACGCAGCGTCAAAATGCCTGCCATCCCTACAGTTAACAAATAACCTAAAAATAATATTGTTCCTAATAATCCAGACTCTGTCGTAGTGAGTGACAGACCCTCCTGCATGAAAGGTAACATAATTCCATAGGCCATTCTGGCAAAACCCGTGGTTGTAATGATTAAAAACATACCTGTCACAACGAACATCCAAAAGTGGTTCCTGTCTTTCTTTAAAGGACTAGCCATTTCTAAATTCCTCCTACACTCTTTCTACAAATGACAATGATTAACAATAAAAACATTGTTATCGTACCCCTTTGCTTATTTGTTCTCTACCAATTGACGGATATAATAGTGGTTTCCCGGATCTTTTATGATTTAGTAATTTCCATAGCAACAAAAAAGCTCCCATACCTTAATGTAGGCACGAGAGATTTTTCAAAGGCTTATTCCTTTTTAAGTAAACATATTATTTTCCCCTTTCCAGTAAACTATCCACAATAAATTCAAGCTGTTTATCTAAGGAAATAGGATCACTGAAGAAAGAATCATATTCATCTATGATGAATACCCGGTTATTTTTAATAGCCGGCAGATCCTTCCATAAAACCCCAGATGTTGATTTTTCAAAATCGGCGTTATCTTCAACAAATATATAATCTCCAGCAAACTCTGGGAGTTGTTCTAAAGAAAAGGAGACCCATCCACCCTTTAAATCGATTGCTTCTTTCTGAATTAACTCAGGCGCCTTTAAACCAAACTCTCCGTACATGATTTCTCCGCCTCTTCCAAATTTATCACCATATGCATATATTTCTTTTTCACCCACACCGAGAATTGATATTGTTTTATTGCCTACCTTCTCTTGAATAAGTGGTTGGTACTCAGCAGTTTTTCTATCCCAATTAGCAATCCATTCTTCTGCAACTTCTTCTTTCCCAAACATTTTTCCAAATTCAAGGAATTGCTCTTTAAAATCCTTTTCTTTAGGCTTAATAGCAATGGTTGGGGCTATTTTTTGTAGGTTTTCAACATTTTCAGAGGACGTTTTTGTAATGATTAAATCTGGCTTTAATTCGAGAATTTTTTCGAGTGATTCATCATCTCCAATATTCTCGACACCATCCACTAGTCCATCAAAGTATCGATTTCTTAAGCCAAATTGAGACAATCCAACAGGTTTTATGCCAAGTGCTAGTAAGTAACCAGCGTAACTTTCTGCAGTGACAACAATCCTTTGTGGATTTTCTGGAATTTCAACTTCGCCATTACCAGTAGTGACAATTTTAGTTCTTATTTGGACTTCTTCGGCCTGAGAAGTTGTTGTCTTTGTGCTTCCGTTTGTTGAACTATTTTCTATTGCTCGCTCAGAACATGCACTCAATAACAAAGTAAAGCATAAAAATAAAGTTGCGAGCATGTGCATTTTTGTAGGTTTAACCATTAATAAGTCTCCTTTTTTAGTATATTGATAATGATTATCACCAATATATCGTTGAGAAGCTTGTCCAACAATGGATAATTCTATGAAGTTATCTGGAGAATCTTCTGTTTTTCGCTGATTTAATGCTATTTTTCTATATTTCGCAGGTGAAACATCCTTATATTTTTTAAAAAGGCGGCTAAAGTAATACGAGTCTTTATATCCTACACTTTCGGCAATCTCACTGACTGTCGCATCGGTTTCAACTAACATCATTTCAGCCTTTTCAATTCTGGTGAAGATTAAATATTCAATTGGGCTAAATCCCGTCTTTTTTTTAAATAAAGAAGATAAATGAGGTACACTGTAGTTCAAATTTTCTGCAAGGGATTCTAACATGATGTTCTCAGCATAATGCTCCTGTATATAGACAATGACTTGGTCGGCAAGCTCTGGTAGCTTCACCTCAACTCCCTGTGCGTGGAGCTGTTCCAAAATATTATAAGCAAATTGATAGAATTGCGCTTTCACATGGAATCGATCAATCAACTGTGGTTGTTGCCATGTTTGATTCATCAATTTCACCTGATAAAAAAGGGTGCTAGGATAATTCGGCAAAAAACTATATTGCATATGGAATGGATTACTTTTCTCCATCTTCTCTATGATGCTCTTTGCACATGGTAGCGGCATTGTTGCTCGATAAAATATCATATAATATTCAAATTCTGCTTCTGTTAAGGATATGCTCAGGTGAATTCCTTTGCCGCTATGTATCACTTGAAATTTTTGAAAAAGATATTCGATTTTATTCAGTTGCACCACAGCACTGCCGCGTGTTGCAAAAAGGAATACACTAGCAGGCAACTTATAGACATCCAAAGATTCATCCTTTTTCAACCTATTATGACGTACATCCAATACTTTAATAGAGGCATGATTCCATAGAAAAATATGATGATTAATGTCCAATGTATTCACTCATTTCTTTTGTTTGCAATTACTAACATAACCATTATAATGATAATGATAATTATTATCAATTATACATATTATCTTTCCATTATTCGTCTACCTTTTTTAGAGCATTTTGTATAAACATCAATTAGACTACTTTATTTTCTCCATTGTGCAAAATAACAGGCTACATTATGCTTTCTTATATCGATAATGATAATCATTATCTATTTCATTTATATATGGAGGAACTTACATGAAAAAGCTAAATCGATATATGCTCATTTGTAGCGTACTATTAATATTTGGGTTATTGCTAACTGCTTGTAGCTCAAAGAACGAAGCAACAGGTAAGAAAGAAGAAAATCCAGTGGAAGAAGCAAAGGTACGTGTTTATAAGGATACTGTAGGCCATGAGGTTGAAATTCCTGTTTCACCGGAAAGAGTGGTTTATCATGGCGAAGGATATGGTGACTTACTTACTTTAGATGTAAACACAGTTGGTGCTGGCTTCGCATGGATTACGAATTATGCATGGGAAG
Source organism: Lysinibacillus sp. NPDC048646 (assembly GCF_050272295.1). Taxonomy (NCBI): domain Bacteria; kingdom Bacillati; phylum Bacillota; class Bacilli; order Caryophanales; family Bacillaceae; genus Lysinibacillus; species Lysinibacillus sp. NPDC048646. The sequence goes on along the minus strand of NZ_JBNNLZ010000011.1, from coordinate 108,467 downwards.
ATCGTGTACAAAATGTTGAGGATGTAGGCTTCCCTATTAATGTAGAAAAAACACTAGCTTTAACGCCTGACCTTATTATTATTGCAACTACCGATGAAAAAATATATACACAGCTTTCCAAAATCGCACCAACTATAGTACTTGATACATTCGCTCCTTTAGAGAAACGCTTATCAGAGCTTGGCGATATACTAGGAAAAAAACAAGAGGCCACTGCATGGGTAAACAACTATAACGAAAAAGCAGAAAAGATGTGGAAATCGCTAATTGATGAAGGCACTATCAAACCCAATGAAACAGCTTCTGTTTTGACTTATTATCCCGGGGATCGTTTGTTTGTCATGGCACGTGCTGGTCTCTCACAAGTTCTTTATGAATCGGAAGGTGGCTTTAAACCAGGAGAAAATATCCAACAAATTCTTGATGAAGAGAAAGGCTTTGTTGAAATTTCCACAGAACTTCTCCCTGAGTATGCTGGAGATCAAATATTCATACTTACTCCAACAGATGATGAAGCGAAACAATCCACTAATGATATGATGGAAAGCAACATATGGAAAAACTTGCCTGCTGTCAAAAATGGACATGTTTACACGATTGATATTCAAAAAAGTGACAGTGATGCTTCTACAAGAGAATGGTTACTAGAAGAAATTCCTACTATGTTAAAAAAATAAATAATTCGTTAAGAGGCATTTCATCTATAGTTGAAATGCCTCTTTATATTTTATACAATACCATTAATTGATAATCATTTTCATTTATATAAAGGGGCGAAAAAGTTGGAACATAAAAAGCCGACTTCTTGTGAAACTGCATTGCTTTTTCATCTATCCGATATTGACTATATTACTCGCTCGACACATTGGTGCTGTCCGCAAATAATGGCTATGCAACATACATTAATTATTTTTATTTCAGGCAACGGAACGTTAACTATTGATGATAGTCCATACTTAGTTACACAGGGCAAAATCTTTCTCCTTTCGCCTGATTCGGTCATGGATTTTTCAGATATTGATAAGCATAATTATAGTTTTTATAAAATATCATTTACGACCATTCAATTACAACAACAAATACCTTCTACATACAAAGAGAGTCTTTTTTCTAATCAGGTAGAGTATCCCATCTATCCTTACGCACGCTTAATTCGACTTGCTGAGGAACTTTACAAAACACCGCTCCATTCTAATCCAATTAAACAACAAAGTCTTTTATATGAATTACTCAGTGTTTTGTGTGAATATCAACGTCAAAAAGATCATACATTTGATGTTTCAAAGGCTGTTGAGCAAACCATTGACTATCTACATAAGCACTATCAAAAACCACTAACTGTTAAACAATTAGCAAGTTTAGCACGTGTTGCCCAATGGCAATATAGTACAGTCTTTCAAACATTAACAGGTAAAAAACCGCTTGATTATTTAACTGAAATACGATTAGAGCATGCACAAGTACTTCTTCAACAAACCAATGAACCGTTAAAGGATATTGCGCAGCTAGTGGGCTTTAGTGATGAATATTATTTTAATCGACGCTTTAAGCAAATGATCGGTATGCCTCCAAAGCAATTTGCACGGAAGCAAAAGAAAAAAGTTATGGTAAAGGATTGGACCGGTCATAAAGTTGAAATCCCTTCCGCTCCTAGTCGTGTCATTTATCATGGGGAGACATTTGGAGATATGCTCATTTTTGATATACAACCAATTGGTGGAGATAAAACGGCTATTAATAAATCATTCTATAAAAATCGTGTGCCACTTGTTCAGGATGTAAATTTTCCAATCGATTTTGAAAGATCTTCTGAACTAAATCCAGATTTAATTATTTTTACGAATGCTGACGAACAGCAGTATCAGGTTTTATCAGAAATTGCCCCTACCGTTACACATAATTCTTGGGACACCCTTGAAAAACGTATTGCTCTATTAGGACAATGGCTTGGCAAGAAACAAGAGGCTGAAGATTGGCTTTTTCGTTTCAACAAAAAGGAAGATATGATGTGGCAGCAATTACAAACGACTCTTGCGCCTGGTGAAACGGCATCTGTTTTTATATTCGATCGAGGTAAACGTCTTTTTGTGATGGGGTGTACCGGTTTATCGACCGCTCTATATCATCCATATGGTTTTCAACCAAATAAATTAATAGAGCGATTAATTCAGTCAAGAGCAGGATACAAAGAAATATCGATCGCGTTACTACCTCAATACGCAGGAGATCGGATCTTTATGTTGTTCTCAGATAATCTTGAATCAAGACTCGCTACAGAGGCGCTCATAAACAGCTCCATATGGGCAAGCTTACCTGCAGTTAAGAAAGGAAATTTTTATTTTGTAGACGCGAGGAAATGGAATTATAGCGATGCTTACACAAGGGAAAAGCTCCTTGGAGCATTGCCTCGATTGATTGGACAGACAATTTAATGTTTACTCAATAAATTTCGGCAATTTTAGATTTTTGGCTGTGAGGTGGATTCGCATGTTGAATAAAGAGAAAACTTCTAGCACGATAGAATGAAGGTCTGGTAGACAGCAACATACTAACGAGTTATATGCAATTTGCTGAGGAAGAGCATGTGAGTGTCCTTCCTGTAATGCTGAGCCGAATTCCACGATTTCTTGGATAAAATCTTCACTAGCCAGTAGTCATCAGCAATAGAAGATGTAATTCAATTAGTAGTAGGTGAAATTAATTTGTATTAGCCGCCTTATTTCAACGTGCAAATTCGAGAGATAAAGCACCATTAGAGCAAAGTCTGTTCCCACTATATTAACTAGCCATGCAGGGAATCCTAGCTTGGCTAGTTTGATATTATTTTAGCTTGCTCTTTTAACCATCGCCTTCTTTCTAATAGATGGATGTCACAACTTTTTGGCCTTTCTCCTAATTCTTACAGTTATTGTGTCGTCTTAATATTTTCTACAATCATTTCTAACTGCTTCTCTAATGAAGTTGGGTCATTAAAATAGTATGCATTTTCATCTATTGAAAACACCCGGTCATTTTTAACTACAGGAAGATTTTTCCACAATTCATTTTCCTTTATTTCTTGCTCTAAACTCTCTGAAATAAAAAGATAATCTCCAGCATATTCAGGTAGCTTTTCGAATGAAAGTGTATAATAACCTTCTTTACTATCAATCGCCCTCTGCTGAATAATATCTGGCGCTTTTAACTCGAATTCTTTGTATATGATTTCTCCACCTCTCCCATAAAAATCTCCAAATGCCCCCATTGATTTAGCAGTTCCTCCGAGAATAGCAACTTTTTGATCACCTACAATTTCTTGAATGATTGTTTTATATTTCGCTATTTTTTTATCCCAATTTGTAATCCAATCCTGGGCTTCTTTGTCTTTCCCTAGTATTTGCCCATATTCAAGTAGCTGCTCTCTAAAATCTTTTTCGCCATACTTGATTGCAACAGTAGGAGCAATTTTTTCAATTTTATCGAGATTTTCCATGTTATCTAATGTAAATATTAAATCGGGCTTCATATCTAATATTCTTTCCAGTGATGTACTATCCCCATAACTCTCAATACCTTCGATTTTTCCTTCAAAAAATGGGTTACTTAATGCTCGATCTGACATTCCAACTGGTTTTATACCTAATGCTAGGAGATAGCCTACATGGTTATTTGCTACAACTATGATACGCTGAGGATTTTTTGGAATTTTCACTTCTCCATTTGCGCCTTTATATGTATACGTTTCTACGGTTGTTGTTGCACTTTGACCTTGAGTGGTTGCACTCGTATTCGTACTGCTCTCCATCGAACATCCACTAAGTAATAAAGTGAAACATAGCAATAATGATGCTAATAAAGATGCTTTTCGACCCTTAAACATAATTAAATCTTCCTCTACTTTATATTGATAATGATTATCACTATCAATATATCGCCAAATTTGGCGCCAAACAATGGACATTCCAATGGCATTTTGAGGACTATCTACTTCTTTCAGACGGCTTACTTCACGTTTTCTAAAGCGTAACGGTGAAACCCCTTTATACTTTTTAAAAAGACGACTAAAATAATATGGGTCCTTATAGCCAATACTTAAGGCAATTTCCTTTAATGTTGCATCTGTCTCTACCAATAAGTTTGCTGCTATATCAAGTCGAGTTCTGATTAAATAATCAATTACACTGTATCCTGTTTTCTTTTTGAATAACGAAGATACATGAGGAACACTGTAATTCAAGGTTGCTGAAATGGACTCCAGTGTAATGGATTGAGCATAATGGTCTTGTATATACATAACAACTTGCGCTACAAGGTCAGGCTCTATGATGTCAATTCCTTGTCTATGAAGCTGCCGTAATATACTGTGAATAAATTGATAAAACAATGCTTTAACATAGAAACGATCCAAGACATCTGCCCGATTCCATTCCTGCTCCATTAGCTTAACCCTATGAAAAATAGAAATTGGATAGCTTGGTACAAAACTGTACTGTAAATGAAACGGATTACTCCTTTCCAGCAGACGCAATATCTCTTGATGACTAGAGCTTGGAATCGATGCTTTATAGAAAATTAAATAGTATTCCAGTTCATCATCTGTAAGAAGTATATCTAAAATAGTCCCTTTTCCACTATGTAGGACTTGAAACTGGTGAATGATATATTCTATATTATCAAGCTGAACCTGTGCTTGACCTCGAGTGATAAAAATAAAACCATTAGAAGGCATTTTGTAATTGCGTAAATCCTCTCCCCATCTCAATATCTTATGGCGTACATCTAACACTTTTATTGTGGCATGATCCCAAAGCAAAATATGGTCTTTTACGTTCATTTAAATAAATCCCCCCTTTTTCTCTATTATAAATGATAATTATTATCAATTAAATTAAAAGTATGCAGAGGGAAAATTTCTTTGTAATAATAAAAAACCCACTTGATTTCGAAGGATACCTCGGAAATCAAGTGGATTATATTCTAGATAATGTGTTTACAACAACCTTATGTGATCTTACTTTTCCTTACCTAAATGTTCCTTGAGCATGTTAGCTATTTCTTCGACCTGTGCCTCTACTGCGATTGGATCATAGGGCCAAAATCGTTCTGGGTTCAATTGAAAGACGCGTTTATTTTTCACGGCATCCAATGTTGACCATACCGGGGAATGCTCATCAAATTCTGCGCCACCAGATATATCCAAAAAGATATAGTCGCCTGCATAATCAGCAATTTTCTCCTGTGAGATATTCAAAGCATTTATTTTGGTTTCAATTAAATCTTTGCGAACTGTCTCAGGTGGTGCTAAACCTAGCTGTTGGTAAATCGCCTGTCCGCCTCTATTCACACCATCACCATAAATATAAAAATCCTTACCAAAAGGACCCATAAGCGAAAAGGTTGTTCCTTCCTTAATCAAACCTTGTATCGAAGCTTTTGCGCTTATTACTTTTGAATCGAAGTCTTCTAGCCACTTTTCAGCTTCTTTTTCCTTACCTAGTATCTCTCCAAATGCTCTCATTTCTTCATGAACTTCATGATAGGTTCCATAGGGTATGACTAATGTCGGGGCAATTTTTCGATATTGTTCATTTAATTTTTCATCTCCACCAACAGTAACAATTAAGTCCGGTTTAAGTGACAAAATCTTTTCCACAGAGCCTCCATCAATTTGTCCAATGTCTGTGATACCATCGCTCAATTCCACCGTATAAGGACTTTCCAATTCCCAATATGGAGCCCCTACTGGCTTAACTCCAAAAACTAAGAAGTTTGCTAAATAGCCCTGCGTTACAATCCTTTGTGGATTTGCAGGTATTTCAACATCACCATCAATTGTTTTGATGATTTTCGTTTCTAAATTCGTAGTCGTATTACTATCCAATTTAGATGAATAGCTGTTTAAATCGCTCTCTCCTGTACTCCCACATCCACTTAAAGAGAATACTAGCAGGACTGTTAAAATAATACCTGCACAAATGTCGCGTTTAGCCTTGCACATCTTATCTCTCCCCAATCAATAATGATAATCTTTCTCAACTAATGCTTTTATCGTATCGATTTATTGGACAACCGTCTATTTCAAAATGTGACAATCTCTACATGGACAATCGTTACATCGGTAAATTCATCAGACTAAGTATTAAGGAGTTTTTCAAGCATAATATCTAGTTGTTTTTCTAAAGTAACGCCATCATTACACCAGAAATCATTGAGTTTAATAGGGTAAATTTTCTTTGAAGGATCATTTAATAGCTCCCTCCACGCCTTCCGCTTTCGTAGCTTTTCTGGGAAATGGTCGTAGTATTCCTCTGTGAGGACAATAAACATATGGTCTGCAGCATATTCAGACAATAATGCTTCAGTGATAAATAGATGATTATTCACATCTAGCACCTCTTGCTGAATACGCGGATGTGGCTTTAAATTTAATCCATTGTATAAATTATAAGTTGCTCTAGCAGTCGTATTCCAAATACAAATTGTATGATCTTCCCAAACCTCATATAACCCGACAGTCTCATCCATCTGGACAACGGATTCAAGCTTAGCACTAGCACAATGAGTAATTGCTAAATAATGCTGTATCCACTCATTTGCCGCAGCTTCACGTCCAACAATTCTCCCCATAAGCTGAACCGCTTCCAATCGATCTAACTGATTCCATGGAAGCACCAATACTTGTGCAAGCTGTTCCAACTTTTCTAGTTTTCCTGGCCAATAATATAAATATTCAGGGGCAACAATTAAATCTATGTCCATATTCACTAATTGCTGTACCCCCTTATCCTGTTCTAAGTCAACTGTACTGTAAAGCTTCTCTCGTAAAAGAGGAGATACCTCCCAAGGGGTAAAGGGAGCAGCAATGGGCTGAATGCCAAGAGCAAGTAAATCACCACTATACTGTAGGGCAACAATATGCCTAGGCTTAGGTCGCTGGCGATATTCTCTTGGCGCTATACCTACAATTTGTTTGAACTTACGGCTTAAATATAAACCATCTGCATAACCAACCTTACTCGCAATGTCATTTAATGTGGCATCACTTGAAAGTAGATACATCTTTGCCTTATCCACCCTCACCCTAGTCAGATGATTGGAAAAGCTACGCCCTACCTGTTTTTGAAACAATCTTGAAAAATAACTCGTATTAAATCCCATCAGCTCTGCCAGGTGAGAACGAGTCAGATTTTGATCGTAGTGTCGGTTTATATAGTCCAGTGCTTCACGCATAATAAAATTTACCTTTTCCCCATAAGGTTTCAGGGCTTGGGTAAACAAATGTAAAAGTTCCTCTAATAAATAATTTCGTTTTGCTACTAAGTAGGGTTCACTTGAAATTTGGTTTGTTGTAAGCTCTTGTAGAATAGTGGTTGCACGATACGGTAAAGTTTCGAAGCCCGCAACTACCCATTGAGCAGGCAGTTCATTACCCACCTGATAAAGTAATACATCATCATTTTCTTCTGCAAGATAATAGTTTTGGTATGAAACGATATTTAAATGAACCACTTGATGAGCCTCTTTCACCAATTTCACTTTTTTATCTGCGCAAAGGAAAATCATTTCCCCCTTCGAAAGGAAGAGCCTCTCATCATCTACATAAATTTTTATAGAGGTGTCGCTAGTTAACAATGATGGAAACTTGCTAAGAAGTATGTGTTGTTCATTACCCTCTCGCCATTTTATTACTTCCGCGTTCTTTAGTATGTACATTACTATCACCTCAAGATTATGTCATGTATCTCGAATCTAGTTATTGAAACTATTATAAATGATAGTATTTCTCAATAAAAGCCAAACTACGGTAGCTGTCTACAATAGTTTGGCTTATTATTTTTCACCGCGGTCAATTTATTCCACAATTACTATCCTTCATATATTCCAATACTGCACTATTGTCTACAAAAATAAAGTCTCCTGCATAATCAGGAAGCTTTTCAATAGAAAAGGCGGCCCAGCCCTTTTGACTATCAATTACTTCTTTTTAATAGAATTTGTCATTTTAAGCGTTGGTGTGATATTAACCGTATCCTTGGTTCTTTCTAAAACGGCATTAAAGGCTGGACCAACTCATTATACATTAGAGCTTCCACCATTCCTTAAACCCAAGTTTTGAAATATAATTTCACAAGCAAGAATCAATAAAGTATGGAATGTTAAAAACAGAACGGTTATCGTTGTGGCACCTGCTTCCATTTTGAATTGGGTATTCGCAAATATATACTATACGAGTATTTTAATGCACTTTGTGAACTTTTTAGATCCGTTTGGTCAAGCTCTTGGCAAGGATGGACCTTATTATGGCTGCATTTATTCTTGGTTTACCAGCTAATGAAATTGTTATCCCTATCCTGATAATGGCGTATGTATTCCAAGGAGTATGCTTGAAATGAGGGTTTATCGCAGCTAAAGTAAGTATTATCGTCGACCAAGTCTGGACTTGGCTGACAGCTTTAAATATAATGCTATTCTCACTACTGCACTTCTCTTGTGGAAAAACTTTAGTCAATATTTATAAAGTAACAAAGAGTCCCAAATGGACATTTATGTAATTAATAATTATTTGCTATAGGTGTTACATGGCTATCTGCACATTTGTTCAAGCATTTGGATGGGTATGATGATGCAGGGGCTGTCCACCAAGAAAGCGCCTCGCCATAACAAAAATTGATCTCATATTTTTGAAGGAGCACACATTATTTAATATAGCACCATGCCTCTAAATAAAGCGAAAACCAAGTGATCTTTATATGACCACTTGGTTTTTTGATAATTATTGGATTGAAGGATCTTTATAACCAACTTTCGCATAAAACTTACGGAAATTACCATACTTATCTTCTAATACAATTGTCACCCAGTCACCATTAAAGAATTTGGCTGGATGTGTCAACTCTCTTGTAATACGAGCCTCATTTGTCGCAACTATTCCTGTTCCTTTTGCTAATGAGCTATCTGTACCATTTACGACTGCCTGTATCACTTGTGCTGGTGACCTACCCGTTATAACTGAGGCATCTGTTCCTGCTGTATCTGATAAATAGTAGTACTTCAGCAATTCACCGTTCTCATAAAATTGTTGAGCAGAGCCCATCAAGTCAAATGTCACTTGAATTTTTCTATCGTCACCTGACGTATTTAAGTAACTTAGTTTAATCTCCATAAACTTCGCATCCAACGATCTGTACAGATATTGACCAGTATTAATGAACTTATGTCCTTCATAGCCTGGAATAACAAAGTCTCGAGTCTCATCTCTCATTGTAACAGTAATTGTTTTATTTGCGTCATTAGGTAATTTCGGTTTAATAATGAGCTTACTTTCTTTCGTTGTATCCGCCCCTACTGTATAAGACACAGGTTCGTATTTGTTTGTCACATCCACTTCATTACCATTCGTGTCTTTTGTCGTAATCGTCAGCATATCTGCCAAGTCTACAATAACTTTATCACTTGTATCTACAAGTTGGGATTTACCGTTTACATCACGCATAATTGTTTCACTAAACGTGATGGTAAATGTATCATCATTATTGCGGTAAATAAGTCCTGGATACTTTTTCTTGTCCATAGGGGACGTCATGCCAATGCTTGGTGGTGTACCATCAGAGTAAAAGTCTTGTTTCATCAAGCCTGTTGCTGATTTATCATGGTCATTATACGAATCGTTCGCCTTATAAATCGTTAAGTTACCAGGCGTATCCTCTACTCCAACGTAAACTACATATTCAGTATGTGGCTTTAATGTTACTCCTTTCGCATCTACTGTTCCCGAAAGACCTTTTCCTATTTTTTCAATGGATGGACTAGTTTTAAGTTTTGCTTCTAAATATTTTTCATCTGCTGGCGCAGTTAATTTAGCGTCTGGATTGTCAATTAAATTTCCATCCTTATCTTTAATTCTTTTTTCAACAAACCAGTAATGAACTATTGCTGTTTCATTCGTTTCAAAGCTAATTGTTGCTTCTGTATCTTTATTTTCCTTTGGCTTAATCTCTAAATCACGAATTAAAGGTGCCTTAGTATCTTCAAATACTTTCTTAGGATCTGATATCTTTGAAAGCTCTCCACCACGATCTCTTAGTACCATGTAAACAGAGTAGCTACTAAACGGATCCAGATTATTTTGTTCAACAGATACAGGGAATTTTTGTGTAGTTGTTTCTAAATCTGCTGTGTCTGAGCCACGTTGAATATAGATATCTTTTCCACCAATTTGGAAGTAACCAGATTTATTAGAATCACCTGCAAATTCATTAGTAAAATCACGTTCTGTAATGTTATGATCTGTTAAATACTGTTTGAAAGTCTTCGTCTCACCATTATCGACTACTGTATCTGGTAGTATCATATAGTAATACGTACCGGCCTTGTTCGGCTCGAATTCGATTTCTGCTCGACGGAAGCCATCAGATTCATCAGCTTTATTTACTATGTTTCCTATTTTTATAGTAGGCTTCACAGTATCTTCGTGTTTATATTCCGCATAGTTACGAATAGAGTCGCCTGGCTTCACTGTATTCGTATTTTCAAATGCATTGTCCGCTAAATCTTTAACACCAGGTAACACCGTCACACGCAATGTATCACCATTAACAAACCCTGTATCAGATGGAATAGTTAACAATACTTTCTTGTCTCCAGGTTTATACTCTACAGCTGATGGTTTAATCCCCTTTTCTCCCGTCAGATTAACAATAACTGTACCTGTTAACAAATAATTGTTAACATCGCGAGCACTTTCTGGATCTAGTGCTTCGCTCACAGTTAGCTCAAACTGATTGTTGCTCTTCCTTACTAGCTTTCCTTGTTCCACAAATGGGTGGATATTATCAAGTTCTCCTGTTGTAAATTTCGCCATCGCCGCTTCATCTGCGGAGTTATTACCCGATTCATCTTTCATGACTACATAAAGTTGATACACTGTATCAGCATCCAGTTTTGTTAAAATATCTCTGATTGCAAGTTTGCCTGCTAATGCCTCACCCTTCCCTGTTGGATTAGCAATAATTTCAGCAGTTGTCGGATGAGGAGCTGACTCTGTAAATTTACGTACATAATAGTAATAATCTCCTGGCTCACTTGCTGTAAATGTAAATTCAGCACGTGTTCCACCATGTAAAGGATTTACCTCTAGCGATTTTACTACTGGTGGTGATGCATCCTTCATTTGGAATGCTTGCGATACAATGTCGGAAGCATTTTTCGCTCCATCAACTACCATTATGTAGATGACATATTCTTTTTTCTCACCTAAATTAGAAACTTTGAGGGAATTAGTGCCATTCACTGCTGCACCTGTTCCACTCGCCACATTCTCAACAGAATGACGGTTCACCATTTCTCGTTTTGTCGGTACTTCAGCGCCTTTTTCACGGACAATATAGTAGTACGTACCGACTTCGTTGGAGTGGAAGTCTGCTTGAATTTCACTACCGTTCAGTACCTTGACACCTGTAATGCTAATAATTGGCTTTGTTTTGTCATCTGGCTTTTGATTCTCAATATCGTCCTTATCAATCGGTTTGCCGTCTGGATCTGTAATATTGCCTATATTATCCTTATCCTCTAGGAAGTCATCGAAAATGTTATTCGGTGATTCGCCCTTCGGAATAATGACTTTGTCAATATACGTATAGTCGCCAATATCAAACCAACCATATGCATTATCAACATATAGCGTGCCTACTCGACCATCTATATACAGCTCTAAATCCGTAAAGCTATTGTAATTGATCCAGTCGATATTACTATCTCCGTATATTGTTAGCTTTGTCTCTGTATCGAGATTCAGTGTGCCAATATTACCTTGAATTTCAAATTCACGGACATTCCCGATAATGTCTACACGTGGTAATTTCGTATTCGTTTCGATTTTCGTACCACTTTGAGACACAACGAGGCGTGACACCGAGCTATTGTAAAATTCGATGTGTTTTTCAACATTTTTCATCGTCACTTTATCTTTTGACCAGTTGACAAATGGCTTATCTTTATCAGGGTTCTGATTTGTCCAATTTTGAAGATCTGTTGATGGATTACTATTTGTCGAATTATCCTCTTCTGGTTTTTCAGGGTTAGACCAGTTGATAAATGAAAAATTATTGCTAGCTACACGTCCAATGTCTAATGGCTTATAGGTAGAAACATTTAAATGTAAAGGTGGACGTACGGTTTCGTTAACAAGCATTGTGCCCGTTAATGTTACATTTGAAAATTCAATATAGTTGCCATTGACAACAATTGTCGCGCCAAAGGATCCGTACTCACCATTTAGCTCTAAAAATCTAGAACTTGTCCCACTTGCATTCAACGTTAACTTGGATACAGAGTAAAGCGTTTTACCCGTAAGGTCCCCTTCAATCAGAGCACCCTTTAACACATCTGCATTATACTCGTTAAAAATATGTGAAAGACTTTCTGGCACTGTGTAAGGTTCAGCATTTATGTAGATAATATCATCCTCAACGCCTGTAACCTTGTAAGATGTTGCATTGCTCTTTTTGTCTTGAGAACGCACTATGAAAGACGCAATTTGTCCTCGAGTTACTGCGTTAAATGGAGAGAATGTGACAGGCGTTGTCCCTTCAGTAACTTTTAAATCTACTAATGTTTGAATATAGGCTGCGTTACTCGTTTGACTATTCACATCTTGGAAACTGTGATTGTAATTAGAAGCCACTTCAAATTTAAAGCCAAGCACTAAGATTTTCGCTAATTGCCCACGCGTTATAACTTCATTTGGCATAAATGTTCCGTTTGAATAACCAGCCATAATGCCTGCATTTTGAAGAGCAGCAACATATTTATAGTATTCGTTACTTTTTGGAACATCTTTAAAGTACGGGTCTTCTACATTTCTTACATCTAATTTTAAAACCGTCGCCAGCATTTTTGCAGCTTGGCCGCGCGTTACATTTTGGTTTGGACGGAAAGTTTTATCTGCAAACCCACTAATGGCACCCTGCGAGTATAATTTTAAAATATTTTCATAATGGCTAGAATACTGATTTATATCTATAAAGGGTGAAGTAGCGGCTGCTACCTTTTGCGGCGGTGGGATTACAACCGCAATTCCACTTGTAGCAAAAACAGTCGCAATAAGCGCCTTGTTTACCTTTTGGATTTTTGTTTTATCCATCTCACTCTTCCTTTCGATTTAGGATTGATGCGTACAATATTATTTTCATCATATCCTTTATATCGACAGGTTGATAGCGTACCTTCATAGATAATTCTAAAATAATGATGAGAAAAGCATTGATAATTCACTCGGTACAAATACGTTTTCTACCTCACTGCACATGGGCAGTAAAACTGTCATGAGTTGCCCATCAAAAAAACAGTTTGGACACTGTACGCCGCAGCAATCCAAACCGTTCTACTAACCAACCACTTATCTTTTCCCGTTTTTTAATTCCTTCAATCTACTACAATATTGGACCAAAAAATATATTCACGATCGATTGCGTAAAATTACCTATATCGAACTACTCTTCACGTGAATTATAAAAAGCCAAGAAGCATCGGTGCTCTCTTGGCCTTTACGATATATAGGCATACATCAATTCGTCCTTGTGTTGTCATAAGGGAAAGGGGGATAACCTTACGTCTTGCCAAGTCGATCGAGAGATGTGTCCCGAGATTACGTATTATTTGAACGAGGTTTTTAAGTCATATGGCGAATGACTAAAAATAGCTTGCCCAAATGATCGTTGCATTAATCATGTACCCCAATAATTACAGATGTAAGCCTGTTTATCTTCATTATTTTATATTTTTTCTTGGTCTACTACTATGACTCGATTTCGTCCAGCCTGTTTTGCGAAATATAGAGCACCATCTGCTGCTTCTATAAGCCCTTCTGTCGTATCGGCCATCTGCGGATACACTGCAACCCCTGCTGATAACGTCACTGGACGACCACATGGACTTACGGAATTGGCTAAAGTTTCACGTAGTTGCTCAGCTACTTGTGCCGCTTCACTGGCTGTTGTATTTGGCAATAGCATGATGAATTCTTCACCCCCGTAGCGACAACAAATGTCCCCATCTCGTGCAACTTTCTTCATATTATTGGCTAAATATTGTAGTACCTTGTCCCCCACAGCATGGCCATATGTGTCATTAACACTCTTAAAATGATCCAAATCCATCAAAATAATAGCATGTGGTAATTTTTCTTCCTGCCATTTTGCTAACACTGTATCCATTGTCCGACGATTCGTGACACCTGTTAAAGGATCAGTCGTGGATTGATCCTTAAAATACGACACTTGACCCTGTAAAAACGACAAGCTTCGGACAAGCGCACTTTTCAAATAATAGGCTTCAAAATACCAGCTGCGAACGGATTTTAACCCTTCTACATTTTTCTTATCCAAGCTCTCCTCTGTTAAGGTCGCTAATTGCTGCAATGGATGTGCAATACGTGCTGCCGCCCAAAGTACAATAACGATGGATATTAACATAAGGGGTAACGATTTTATCCCAACATCCTGTACACGATCGAATGACGGTTCTAATGCAACATTTAATGGTCGCTGTGAGACGACACCCCATCCTGCCACTGGAACGGCACTATAACCTGCAAGCATTTCAACACCTTTGGTATTAACAATTTGCAGTGACCCGCTCTTTCCAGCAACAACCGCCTGAACAACTTTATTTTCAATCGCGATATCATTGATGCGACTAGCATCTTGGTGATAAATAATACGTCCATCCGCATCCACTACATACACATAAGAACCATCATGATAAAAATGCTCTCCCAGTAGCGAATAAAAGACATTTTGTTCCTTCAAATAGATTGTTCCAGCTACCATCCCAAGGTATTCATTGGTTTCCGAAAAAATAGGATAAGATATAAAAATAATAAGTCGTCCTGTTATCCCCTCATAAGGCTTGGATACAAGGGGGATTTTCTTGGTTAATGCTTCTTGTGCCCCTACAGAGGTTAACACTTCCCCCTTCACTTCTACAGAGGGAGGAGAAACTGATAACACAAGACCGTCTGCATTGGTTAAAAGCACCGAATTAAACATATTATTTTGCATTTTCAGTCGTTCCGTTACTTCATTTAACGCAATTTCGTCATTCATTTTAGACGCAATGGTATCAGCACTATAGCCTAAAATCTGAAACGACTCTTCTAAATATGAACTAGCAGTTGTCGCTAACTTTTGCGCATATACACGGTTCGTTTCTAGAGAATTTTCCTTGATGGAATCGACATTCATTCGATAGCCGCTCCAAATGCTCCCTATACTCGTGAAAAAGAATGCAGCCATCGCCACACCCATAATCAGATGCTTCAATTTTATTTGTCTTGATTTCATTTCTATTCTTTACCCCTATTTATAGTATTTCATTGAATCGTGACTATCTCTCCACAATAAAATCCAAATATTTTCTCTATTCATCTATTAAAGCACAAAATATTCCCAATTAAGCATAATTCCTTGTTTTTCGTAGAAGAGAATATGTCAAAATCGTGTTGTTTCTCAGGTAATCCTATAACCAAAGTCATATAGTAGGAAAAATACCAAAATCTTTATATCGTTTAATAGGTAAAAATGTAGTAATTTTATATCTATAAAGCTACTACATTTTTGATATATTTCTATTATAATTGTGATTTTATAAAAGAGGGTTTGATTTATATATGTTGCATAGAACTGTTCCAATGATTTTCAGCTTTAGCATGGCTTTTTTGGCGAATGCTTCTCTTGTTCAAAAAAAGGCCTCGTCTTCTAAACTGACGGACAACAAAATTCAAGCTTCGCGATTCAAGTCTCTACCTCTTGCAAGCT
The DNA here is from genome assembly GCF_050272295.1 of Lysinibacillus sp. NPDC048646. Classification (NCBI taxonomy): domain Bacteria; kingdom Bacillati; phylum Bacillota; class Bacilli; order Caryophanales; family Bacillaceae; genus Lysinibacillus; species Lysinibacillus sp. NPDC048646. The sequence continues at coordinate 92,673 of NZ_JBNNLZ010000011.1, read as the reverse complement.
ACAAAAGTGAATATGATATGGTGTGGCATCGTTACTATGAGGATTACGCTCAATTTCATCTTATTGGTACACACCATGGCAAAGAGGTTGGTGGCTATGAAACACGTATTGGGTGTAACGTTTTTGGTATTCACATTGGCGCTAATCGTACCGATGTAGAAAAGAAATACGGCTTGCCACTCACAGCTATTCACCGTCACAGTAAGCGCTATTTGCTTAATTATAATAACCAAACAGGCAGCCCTACCCATGGGACTTATCTTATTAATCAACACTATGTCACGTTTTTCTATGATTTGCATAAAAATGATATTGTCCGCTCAGTTACGTGGGTATCCATTGCAACTGAAATGACCAAGCCCGGTTATTATAATAGTCCTTCAGAATTACTGCGTGCAGGGTATGAGGATTTGATGGCTGAACTCATTAACCAGGATCGGGTTGAAGAAGGATTACAGCCCCTGATCTATGAAAAAAGATATAAACGAATTGCTCGTCAACACAGCAGTAACATGATTACACATGATTTCTTTAGTCATGAGGATCACCTAGGCAATCATTCCAATGATCGCCTCGCGGCTGATGAGGTAAATTTCTACTGGTACGGCGAGAATATTGCCTATGGTCAGTTTAACAGTATATTTGCCCATGAAGCACTGATGAATTCAGCAGGACATCGAAGAAATATTTTGAGAAAAGAATTTACACATGTTTTTGTCGGTGTTTCTTTTAAGGATAACGGTGCACCCTATTACACGATTAACTTCTATTCCGAGTAAAGGTACTATTATTGATTTTTCACAAGTCTAAACCTATCGGCAATACTAAAAAATCTCTATGTACAGCACAGTACATAGAGATTTCAGATTGACATCAAAAGGTGTTCGGAATGTGATCATTCAGAATACCTTTTGTCATTTTATCAGAAATAGTAGTGACAAATAGCCCCTATTAACGACAGCAGCACGCTACGAGCAACTATTTTCAGACTTTGCCATTTGCGTGTCACACCTGGAAATGTTCATGATAGTCATATGCGGTCTTCAGGCATCATTTGGTCAACTGTCAGCACCTCTAATTGATATCGTTCATTATTTATATTTCTTCACCCTATCCATCACCTCAATCATTTGTAGACGTACACTAGTTGATTGGAGCGCAGGCGGCGACTTCGGCGGGAATAGTATGAGCTGAAGACCCCGCAGGAGCGTAGCGACGAGGAGACTGAAGCCATGCCAGCGAAAAGCGTCCGCCGTAGCGGAAATCAACGGGTTCATATAAATACTTAAGAAATTCCCAATTGGCGTAACTAAATGGTCTTCAGGCATCATTTGATCAAATGTCAGCACCTCTAATTGATATCGTTCATTATTTATATTTCTTCACCCTATCCATCACCTCAATCATTTATAGACGTACACTAGTTGATTGGAGCGCAGGCGGCGACTTCGGCGGGAATAGTATGAGCTGAAGGCCCCGCACGAGGAGACTGAAGCCATGCCAGCGAAAAGCGTCGCCGTAGCGGAAATCAACGGGTTCATATTTAATAGAAAAAAGACTGTAAACATACTCCATTCCGCGACTGAATTTTCAAATAACAGCTATTTATTGTCTGAATTTTGCTAAGAAATCTATATTCTAAATTTTTTTACTTTTATTGTTATGCTGACATATAATTTTCTGAAAAATTATTTTATAATGAAATTTAACATAGTCAAGACAATTGTATATCTGTTATAATACTGATAAATTTATAATATTCTGTATTAATACAGAATTTAGTAAAACACGCTTTTCACAATATGGGGATAATGAGAAAAGTGCTACAATGCTTCTTACTTTTGTAGCCTACACAAAAAGGGGTTGGGAGATTTGGGTATTTTAAAGGGGTTAAAAATTCTCGATTTTTCTGCATTAATACCGGGACCAATGGCGACAATGATATTTGCTGACTTAGGCGCTGAGGTTATTCACGTTGAATCTTCTAAGCGTGTAGATTTAACACGCATTATGCCTCCATACGATGAGGATCATGAGGCGTATATTCATCAACATTTAAACCGTTCTAAAAAGTCACTCACATTAAATTTAAAATCACCGGAGGCTGTGGAAATAGTAAAGACGCTTGTCCAAGAGTACGATGTGATTCTTGAAGGTTTTCGACCTGGGGTAATGCAACGTCTCGGTATCGGATATGAGGCGTTAAAAGAAGTGAATCCCAAGCTAATTTATTGCGCTATTACAGGCTATGGTCAAACAGGTCCATATAGCAATCGACCTGGACATGACAACAACTATCTTTCACTTGCAGGTGTACTCGATTACTCACGTCATAAAGACAAAAAGCCTGTCTCAATGGGTATTCAGCTGGCAGATATTGCAGGTGGCACGATGCACGCGGCAATTGGGGTACTTGCTGCTGCATTACATCGGGAAAAAACTGGGGAAGGGCAATATGTCGATATTAGCATGACTGATGCTGTATTTTCACTCAATGCTATGTACGGCTCGGCCTATATCGGTGGCGATCGTGTACCACAACCTGAGCAAGAAATTTTAAATGGCGGCAGCTATTACGATTTCTACAAAACAAAGGATGGACGCTTTTTCTCAGTCGGGAGCCTAGAACCACAATTTCGCAGGCTACTGTGTGAGGCACTTGATATTCCTGAACTGATTGATAACACCTTTAATGATTCGTACTACACACAAATACGTTTTAAAGAGGCTGTTCACGATGCATTTTTATCAAAAACCTATGAAGAATGGCTTGAGGTCTTTAACGAAAGTTTCGAAGGATGTGTGGAACCAGTGTTAACCTTCCCAGAAGCATGTAAGCATCCACAGCTACAAGCTCGTGACATGATTGTTGATATTCCAAAGAATGACGGCACAACACAAAAACAAATTGCTTCAGCTTTTAAGTTCGATGGTTACAAACCTGTGTATAAACATGTTGGTGCTAAACTGGGCGAGCATAATGAAGAACTTCTTTCCGCACTTGGCTATAGTGCTGAAAAAATTGCTGCTCTACAAGAAAACGGTGTTTTAGAATAAAAAGAGAGTGTCCAATGACGTCTTTATATGACGCTTTAGGCACTCTTTTTTGTATATAAAGATTATACATAAGCACTTATAAACAGTCGTAGCTTACCAAAATGATCATCAATGAGTAAATATTTTTTATATACTTCCATTAATTTTTCAAATAGCTCATACTGTTCAGTCACAAATAAAACCTTCAAAATATTTAACATGTGTAAAGAAGAGCTCTGTGCTACAAAATAATAAGGTGCATCTGGCTCACGGTAATTTTGACGCCACTCATCGACAGATAGACCAATATGTTGCAACGAATTGTTAACTTGTAGCGCAATATCTTGTTGAACTGACGCCTCAATCGCTATAAATTGCTCATTACTAAAGTTTTGTTGCACTAAAGCCGCATGTATTTTTTTGTTGGATGCCAGCACATTCTCTCTGATCAGCGTTAGCGCTTCTTGATAACGTTCCATCTTTACATAATTATCAAGTAATACTGCATATAAATTTTCTAGATAATTTAACGCATAATTTTTTATAATCGCTGGTGGTGTTGGCTTTCGATTTGGCAGTAAATCTTTATACTCTAACATAATCTCTATTGCATAATTATTCAGTCGTTCATCCTCTAATAAATACTCGCCGTAATGAATAACGGTTTCATGATCCTTTTCTTCATGCCCCATATGCAATAATAGGTACGCAATGAGTACTTTTTCTTTTTCTGTTAATGCATACATTGAATAACGCCAGTCTGCTTCAAAAGAAGTGATCAATGCCTTCACACATTGATAATCCCCTGCCGACAAACGGTAGTGAGTCACAATTTGATAAAGGCGCAGTTGCTTTTTTGCCAGACAACTAGCATTATGGTTATCCACATAAGTTATGCACTTATCCAGATTTTTTCTGTAATTACACACAAACTTATTCACATGTTCATAAGTTATTTGCGCTGAACGTTCAAAATGGCGCATCATTTCGTGGATAAATGTGAATTGTTCTAATGGCCTGTGGATAAGTAGTGAATAAACTTTTTTAGTAAAGAGCCAGTGCCAAAATAATGCTTCTTCTTTATAAATCATATGCACAAAATATTCATCTTTAAATTTATATAAAAATATTGTTTGTAAGTCATCCACAGGCAATGTTACCTGCCAACGTTTCCCGAAAACAAGCCAGATTAACCGCTCTAAGTCCATTGTATGCTGTGCGAAAAGTTGCTCAAAAAAAGTTTCTTTCCCTTTTTGCGTATAAAAAAAGGCATTGAGTCGGTCATGTACAAATTTCTCATCAAGGCCTTGCTTTTCAAAAAAAAGTTGTAGTTCTGTGGATACTCGTCCCCAATATTTCCGAGCTGTAGAAAATGCAATATTCATCGCAGCTTCCTCATTGACCAAAAATAAGTTTGGTGACAGTGTAGTTCCTAATATTTTTGGATCCGTCTGTGTGCTGCTTTCCGCCCATTTTGAAAGCAATTTTTCCGCACCTTTTTCGCCACTTTGACTATATGTCATGCATAATTGCTCATCACAATCCAACAGCATACAACCGGAGCCCCCCATCAAATTCTCCCAACAAAGATCTTCCCCCGTCATGTAAAAATACGTTCCTATAAAACACTCTTTCTCCAATATAACAAATCCTATCCAACATATGCTAAAAAATTACGGATATGCACAACAAAAGTGCAAATGCGTTTGTTCCAGTTCGACATAACTCCTTACTAACAACATAAAAAGCCATCTATGAGGATGCATATGCATCCTCATAGATGGCTCGTAAAATTTATGTTCCAATAGGACAAAATAAGGCAAATGAGCGCCATGGACAGTCGCTCATAAGTTGGTAGCCCAATCGCATTGTCACAAATAGCTCATTGCCTATGTTATATGCACAACTTCAAAAAAGTTATACACAATACCTAATTGTAAATCGAGAAACTCCACATTCTCATAGCAGTAGACGTACAACCAAAAAAATAGTTACAAAAAAAGTGTCTCAGCGGAGACACTTTTTTTCACCGAATGCAAATCTAATGACTTTCTCCAACGAAATCTGGACTTTTATGCTAGAAATTTTACCAAAACATTGGATATTTTCGAGTTTCACGTAAATTATTTATCAACAAACCAAAAACTACGATAATGAGGGCACCGATGAGTACAGGCATGACTAAATAGCTCCAGCCATAGCCTCCTAAAATAATAATAATCGGATTGGCTCCAGCTGGGGGATGTATCACCCCTGAAAGTGCCATACAAAAGATTGTTAAAGCTACACCAAGGCTAATGGATACAATACCCTATCCTAACAGAGAATACACAGACAACCCAATTACAGCCGATATAAAATGCCCGCCAATAATGTTTCGTGGTTGCGATAATGGTGCATTCCATACAACAAATACAAGAACGCAGCTGCCGCCAAGAGATGCCATTAACCACGGTGCTCCTGTATAGTTTGTTAAACAAAGCAAGACAAAAATACATATTAGTCCACCAAACGCGCCTGTTGCAGCATCAGCAAAATTTGTTCTTGAAGGAGCATGTCCCCCTCCATTCATCTTGGCTATGTATGTTTTTATACGATGATTTTTTTCTTCCTTTTCCTGCACACGAACGAAATCTGCCATCACTCGCCATCCTTTATATACAATAATTCTGTCGAACATAGTCTTTTTTCTATCTTTTCTGAGCATTTCCTATTATATCAGCTAGTGACTAGAATTCAATTTCTATTTGTCATATTTTAGACAAAACTAAACTTTATGAGCAACTCTATCAATTGCTCGAGAGATATCTTACAGTGCTCATGTCTTCAATCTGGAGCCTATCATTATGGGTTGACTCCAGATTGAAGACAAAAGGTTTCGGAATGCTGGGGATTCCTGAAACCTTTTAATTTTTCATTCAAAATAAGGATTGGTCAAGTAAAGTCAATGTCTCTTACAAGCACTATTACGCTGTTTGTGTTTCTCGCCATGTCAAAGTAGCGAGTTTTTTCAAATTCATGGCAATAAAAGTAAGCATCGCCTGCATGGACAATTTTTTGAGACCTCGAAAGGTTTTCCAACGCATACCATGATTTTCCTTTGCATCTGTGCAATGACACGTTCAAATGTTTCTTTGCGCTTAAGATTTGACACTTTAAATATATACCTGAAACTAGATATAATTCTGCCCATTTATATTTTACAAGATGAATGGGCAAGCATGTGGTAGCGATCTACGAAAATTGTTGTCAATTTTCTATGTATTTAAGGGAATTCCAAGAAGCAGTCTGGAGATTTAATTCATATTTATGGGAATCGGACGAGGTATTCAATGGCGAATTGATATGATCGCGTATTGGCATGTTGGTTAAGAAATTATGTGGTAACAAAACTATAATAGTAAAAATATATATATTATTACAAAAATACCAAATAATAATCACTATCAACCCTAAAATATTAATAACAATTATTTTTTTAAAACTGAATCGCTTGAAAATGAATCCTAAATTAAAAAAAATAGCATCTTTAATGATGTTAAAGATAAAAAATAATCCAGCATATATAAATATAACATAGCCTTCTGATTGTCCTATAAGAAATAATGTAAGAAACAAAGAAAATCCCAAAATGATAAAATAATAAATACTCATCTTATTTTGACTCATTTTTTCTACCTCTTTCATGATATTAGCGAATGTTATTACTATCTTAGTACAAAACACTAAGCCCAAGTACGGTAGTATTTTGTTTGACTTCCAGCTTTTTTAGTATAATCGGGGTCCCAATACATTTGGACAAAATACTCTTGGGCAAGGCTACCTAAAGTTTGATGATCCCATCTCTTTTTCTCATAAAAAATAGCCTGTGCATTAATATTAGTTTCTATCGCATATAAAATTAAACCAGCTGAGAATATTGTTCCAAGGACTGGATTTACTATTGATATAATAATAGCTAAGGCACCTGAAGTCATGTTTTGAATATTTTGTTTCAACTGTAAATTGCCTTGTTCCGTCCCTTTGTACTGAGTATATTCATGAGCAGGATAACCGGTATCTGAAACATAATAGGACAATGGTTGAATTATATTCTCATCCATTCCTATGAATTCTCTTTCTAAAGTAGCTATAACCTCTCCAGTTTCATCGTATATTACCTCTTTAATTATTTCAAAACTCTCCTTATCACCATCTGGACTGTATACTTCTGCTTTAATAGATCCATCGCTTTGTTCATACTTATATACCTCATAAACCCCATCATCGAATGTTATTATTAATTAATTTGTAGGGAGGGAAACTATGTTTAAAAAGCCAATATTTATCTCTCTATCATTGTTTTTAGTATTAACCCCAATGTCTCAAGCCTTAGCTAATACTTCAACAATTGAGGAAAGTAATCCCACACCGCCATCTGGTTTCGGGATTTCGACCCGACGTACTGGTTGCGGTTCATAGGTTCCCGCTAGAATTTGCGCTTTAATGGATTCCAGTTTTAAGGATGTGCTGACGTAAGGTTTGTACGGGCATCAAGTCTACTCCATGGCTTCCTTTATTCGCTTCCACTCGCTTTAATGCTTGTATCATATTCAGACGTGCTAGAATTTGATTCAACATCACCATTTCGTTCCTTTCCGTGAATAGCTTGTCTTCTTATGCCCACCTGACTGCACCCTCCGCAGATACCCTCATGGACTTCACCATTACTTTCTAAGCGTGAGGTTTCTCTGTTTTCTGTGTTCATTCATTCAAAATGGAATGCCAAGGGCTATTCTCTCTTAGTTGTTCAATCCTTCCGATTAGTTCTAGACCCAATCGTACTATGACCTCTGCTGACTTCTGATGGTTCAGCTACTTGTCACCAAGTAATTTATGAAGGGTACTTCACGTTTCCATCAGACCTCCCCGGGTAAGCGCATGCACTTTCACACCATCTATCCGCCTCATTTACTCGATATGACCCTCGACAGAAAGGACTTTGTTTTGCATTGCAAACTCATCCAATCATATCTAGCCTTCTATGAGATTCGTGTTCCTCGGACCAGTGTTTTGCCTCCAGCTTCCTTCAGATTCCGCGTCGCCACGGACACCCTTGCTCTTGGCTAACCTCTACTTCTGTCTTCGGGGTTCGGGACTTACACCCTATAGTTCATACGCATGCCGGGCGCACTTAAAAGATCTAAGTCCTGTACAATACCGGACTCAGATCTTAGAAGCTGCTTAAATTATTTGTCTAACTTATTTGGGTCAGATCAACTCGATTTTTTGTTGAGTTTATCTACAGTCTGAGCCTACCACTAAGGGTAGGCTCATGCATTAATCATATTGCTTTTTCACAGGTTTAAAAATTCGCGCTTTCTTCAGCACCGTTTTCGGCACTTGGAAGGTTGCTGTTACAACGCCAGGATGACGACCGATTTCAATAGATCCTGTTATCGTTGCACGATTCATGACTTCCGGCTCGCTCATCTCAAATAACCGTGCAGCCCGACGAATGGCATTATCTGTTGCCTCATTTAATGTTGTACCCGACCCGACAACTGATACTGGGAAGGCTTCCTCCACCTGCTTGACACCGAATTCCTCAGCTAATTCACGTGCACGTCGCTTTTCTTCTTTCGTAAAAGGCTTCGCTGTGTATGGCAAATCTTCTTCATTTGGTAAGATAATTGGACCTTCTAATGCCACTTTTTTCAAGACATTCACCTGAAGCTGAACAATACCTGCTACATCTGTTGTATGCCCAGCAATTTCCCCATCACCCTGCATCGCATGCATATCACCTATATATACACCGCCACCGGGTACCTTAACAGGACAAATAATCGTGGCTCCCTCGCGTACTCGGTTTATATCCATATGACCATCTGTTCGATGTGTATCGAGCTCAGCTTGTGTAAAGGCATATTCATGCGGTGCGCCAATCAAAAATGACCCAAAGTCACCAGCATTATGTGAATCTGGCATGGCCTTCGAAGGTGTTGTCCCTAGCTGTCCTAAAAACGGACGCATTCTAGCCATAATACCTATTAAATCGCTTGGCGCCAAAGCTACCACTGGATTTTGCACAGAATTTTCAGGAGTTCGCATATAATTTTTAGCATCGAGTGCAATACGACGAGCACCTTCACGGCCAACCGTTACACCGATGTTGCCCTTTTGATCTAGTGCCATTGTATAGCCATTTGTCATTTTAAATGGTGAAGTTTCTGTATCGCAGGTTGAACAGCGAATTGCCTGCGAACCTATGCCTCTTACTACAGTACTTGGGTGAAGCTTACCACAGCCTGGGCATTTTACTGACACGAATGGATCCCCAATAAATCGATCGATGATTGCCTCATCATGACCCGATGCCGTTGCAAGTGATGTCACCTGAATCGACTTAATTGTAATGACAATGGCGTCGCCCACCTCAGCACCTTCTACAAAAACTGGCTTTGTTACTTCGTGCCCACCACGAATCGTAGGTGTCAGCATTGGCCCCCAACATCCTGGTGTTGTGTTAGCAATGATCGTACCCCCATCTTTTACAGGGCCAAGCATTTTCTGTTGCGGGTCTAAAATACCATTAATGAACTCATTTACGAATAATGTTTCCACAGATTGCGCTTGCTGTACAATACCCTCGTCTTCCGGTTGTTTAACTTTCTCATGTAATAGCAATTTGGTTACCATGTTTTCCCACTCCAATTCCTAAAATTTTTATATGTAGTAATTTACTCCCTATAGAAGGGTAAAAGAGAGCTCTCCACTTAAACGAGCAGAGAGCTATGACAATTATTTATTCATGTACAAATCAAAAATATGTGAGAAATCTTCCTTTACATACTTCTCCTTATGGTCTATCATCCACTTATTTGCGAAGTTTGTAATTTCCTTGAATGACGAAGCTGGTGATATATTATCATTACCAATGCGTCCCATTGATGCAGATGCAATAGTAAGGCTCTGCTCCGCAACACTAAACTTGTAGGCATCCTGCTTTTGTTCGTAACTAATGGCATGTAACGCCTTATATAAGTCCTTAATCTCGTCAATATAACGCTTATGAATGTCGATAGATAGCTTATTATTGCCGATTGTAAACTTAATTTCGACATCGAGATCAATAGTTCCTGCTGTTTCGAGTAAAACCTCACTAATTTTAAACATTGAATAGTCGTATCGACGTAGTAATCGTTTTTTACTCATCGCATTTTCACCATCTACATGAATGAGGGCTCGATTTGTAAAACAATATTCATCTGCTTTTGTTTTAATTAGAAAATAGATTTTCTCGTCAATTTCATGCAGGATAAAATCATCTGCATCCGTTTTGTCAAAATCTTCATGAGATACGACTACTCCAATATCTGAAAGCCCTAGTGCATCTGCTGCAATTTTTTTGAACATCGTCATTCCTCCTGGATTGTTATTACTATTACTACGCTTAGGCACTCTTGAAAGTTTCATATAAATCAATTTCGCCTTGGCGTCATTGCGTCCGGATTTTGAATTGTACCTAGGCCTGCACGATGCAGGTCAGTTAGCAGTTTTCGCAGGATGCGAAGGTTTTAGGCTAACATCCTTATATTCATTCCTTTCAAAATCCGTGACATCCACCGGAGGCTTCGGGCCAACATGATGTTGGTCACTCAGGCGTTTTCACAGGATGTGAAGTTCTTAGCCTGAGTTCCTCTATTTCAGCAGGTGTTAGGACACCCACTGAAAAGAAACCACATCGGCATTCATCTCACCACCTTCAGAGGTGGGAGTCTTCTGTATCTGTCGCTACGCTTTCGGTACAAAAAATATCTGCTGAATGAAGATAAAAAGATCTTTGTGTACGGTTATACACAAAGACCTTAGATAGATTATTGTAAAGGTATTGTCACAGAATCCATTTTTTTTATGTCCGTACCTTTTCCTGAGCCTAAAGAGAAGTAAATTTTAGGCACCAATGTAATGGATGTGGCTGCTGGGTCAATGGCTAGCACTGTAGCACTTGATTTGTATGAGATGCCACTGTCTTTACTTTGAGCACCATTCCCATTCACAACATACGAATTCCCTAGGTTATCCTGAAGTTCATCGAATTGTACAGTAATTTCTTGCCACTTATTCAGCACTTCTGGATCCCCTTCATATTCATAATGAATCACTGTTGACATATCATTTTTTCCAATGGCTGTGAATCGAGTTGTGACATCATAGTTATTAACTGTTTCGTTTACTAGCTGTAACTCAGCTGCCAACTTCGACACTGTAAAATGAAAGTCCCAATCCCCTTTAAATCCTGTATTAGTATTTATGTTGGTAAATGCTTGGGGTTTCCACGTTATATCTATTTCATCTGGTGCTTCCTTATCGAAATAGGGTGTTAAATTGGCAAGCCCAACATATTTAGTCTCACTTATCTTTTCAAGGCGTGCACCTCCTCCCATCGCTACCGAGTCCTTAATATTAATAAAATCACCTTCGATAAATGGATTTGGCCCTAAATCAATCTCTGTTTCAAGCGCATAGGATATCGTAACTGACGTCCCATCATATACAGCACTTTCAATCATCATCGATATACCGTTACTGGTTTGCACTTGTCCAATATCCGTCGCATGACTCTGGAAATTTTCAAACATTGTATTCTTATTATCAAAATAGCTAGCGATATTGTTCATAAATGGAATTTGCGTGGCAAGTGTTGGAAAAGCAAAATTAATAGTAGTGAACGCGCTCACGCCTATTATTGCTGCCGCAGTGAAATGACGAACCCATTTCGCAGGACGCTTTTTCTTAGTCTTGCTTAAAATAGTTTGTTTTAGCTGCACCTTCTGCGTTGAAGATAATTCCATCGGTTCAATTGCGTCCACATCTATATCTAACCAATCTTTATGGCTTTTCGTCATGTTAATGCCTCCTTTAGCTGAATTGTCGTCGCTAATTTTTTCTTCCCTCGGTAAAGACGGTTTTCAACAGCTGCCTTCGTCAAATGCAAGGCCTCTGCAATTTCCCTAGTAGATAATTGTAGATAGTATTTCATCATAAAAATATCTCGATCAATACTTTCTAATTGACTAATTGCCAACAGCAATTCGTTTCTTTGCTCTTTTTTCACAAGCTCTTCCTGTACGTCTCCTAAATCGGATTTCTGAGCAAGCTCCTCGTCACTATGTTCACGCGCTTGCTGTTTTTCAAGCTTACGAAATAGGTCAATAGCTTTGTATTTGGTCAGCATCCCCATCCATTTTTTAAAATCTTCAGGCTCCCCTTTAAACTGCTTTGCATTTTGCCAAACTGCTAAAAACACATCATTTACACAGTCCTCGACAGCATCTTTACTAATGCCAGACAACACCTTAAAGGCGATAGCGTGCACAAAACCTGAATAATGTTCAATTACGTATTCAAGCCCATCTTCCTTGTGTTTCTGTAATCGATTTATAAAATTTTTAGCATTACATCCCATCTTCTCGCCTCCTTTGTTTCGTTCAAATTCTTTTTCAATAACTATATCGAAGCACGCAGGCTAAAACTCTCATTTATTTTAGTACGACATTTCGTCTTCTTAGCGGGTTTCATTTATAATTAATTTCATAATGAAGAATTGCACTCCATGCTACTTCCCAAAATACAAGCTATGCGCTATTCTTTAAGTTCTATCGGTTATGAACATCAATTATAAAATTGAAAGGGCGTGTGAAATCATGCAGGAACCAATTATTTTAGTGGTGGACGACGAAGCTGACTTAGCAAATTTACTAAAGGCTAGTCTTCAAAAAGAAGGCTTCAAACATATCCATACAGCTGGCTCAATTACCGAAGCCTGGACGAGCTTTCATCAGAATTCCCCAAATATCGTGCTACTTGATGTGATGCTACCAGACGGTGAAGGATACGATTTATGTCGACGTATTCGAGAAGTATCACATGTACCTGTGCTTTTCATGTCGGCTAAAACAGAGGAAATAGATAAAATCTTAGGTCTTGCTATTGGTGGTGATGATTATATTACAAAGCCCTTTAGCCCAAAAGAGGTAGCCTACCGTGTGAAGGCACAGCTACGCCGAGCAGGCTATCAAACACAGGAAGCACCGCCGACCAATACATCGGAAGCCTTACAGGTTGGACCTTTTCTGCTAAATGGTGATGAAACCGAGGTACATAAGGACGGCACATTATTGGAACTAACTGCTAAAGAGATTGGTTTAATGGCCTGCTTTATGCACAATCCAAATCGCATTTTAAGTAAAGAAACGCTTTTTGAACGTGTATGGGGTGAGGATTTCTTTGGCTCTGACAACACGGTCATGGTGCACATTCGACGTCTCCGCGAGAAGATTGAAATCGATGCATCGAAGCCTGTTTTCATTACGACTGTCAAAGGACTCGGTTATAAATTCATGGTTCCGAAAGAGGCACAGACATGAAGTGGCGGCTTACGGCACGCTTTTTATTTTCTGTGATATCTATTGTCATCATCGTTATTTTCGTGAATACCGCAATTCTTATTGGACTCCTTATTTATCAGCAGGTAAGCCATTTTAATAGTACTACCGCTAGTACAGAAGAGGCCTTTGTCCGAGCATTTGAGCAGTACATTGATGAGAGTGGTACTATCAGCGATGAAGGGCTACAGCAATTACATCAACGGAATGCATGGATTCAATTGCTTGATCCAAATGGGCAGGTCATTAATTCACATTTCGCCCCTGAGAATGCCCTTTCTCATTATGCGCCTGTCGATTTAATTCAAGTTTACAAATATAAGGAATTCGATGTTGATACAACCGTTTATGTAGGAAGTAAAAGTGAAAATGATATCAACTATTTAATTGGAATTAAAGGTAGTGGCGTTTCAAGGTATGTCGCCCACCTGTCTGGCGAGTCGACTTTAAAACTTATCGGGAAATACGGTCTACTAATTGTCTTCGCTGATTTACTTGTGGCGACTCTTGTAGGTTGGCTATTCGGCCGCGCTTTGACCAAGCCTCTTTACGCAATGATTGAACGCATTCAACATTTAAAAAATCACAAGCATTTACCCATAAAAATGCCGAAGGGTATCTATCAGCCTGTATTTGAAAATTTAAATGAGGTGTCGAGCGAGCTAGCTGCATATGAGCAGGAGCGTAAACGATTGGAAATAATGCGGGAGGAGTGGATTAGTAATGTCTCACACGATATGAAAACGCCACTCGCTTCTATTAGGGGTTATGCAGAGCTACTAAATGATGGGGGCCTAACGCCAAACGAACAGACCGAATATACACGTATTATCGAAAAACAGTCATTGCATATGCAAGATTTACTTGACGATTTAAACTTAACGATGCGACTAAGGCATCAGCAATTACCACTGTCATTTACCGAGGTCAACATAGTTCATTTTATACGCGAAATCGTTATCGATACACTCAATATGCCTCAATATGAGCAAGCTAATATTGATTTTGATGCCAACACTAACCTAATCCAGCATAGTATTGACATTCACTTTATGCGCCGTGCTGTCATGAATTTTTTACACAATGCATTGCTCCACAATCCCCAGGATGTAAATGTACATGTCCTTGTCGAAGAGCATTCAATTACAATTTCTGACGATGGCCATGGTATTTCCGCTGAAGATCTACCCCATATTTTTGAGCGCTACTACCGTGGTACAAATACCGAACTAACACACGGCACGGGACTTGGTACTGCCATTGCTCGAGATATTATAGAAGCCCATGGAGGGTCCGTGACCATTACTTCCGAAGAGCAACAAGGGACAACGGTTAGCATTCAATTAAAAGAAACTTTCCAAGAGGCCAAAACGCAGTAAAAAATATTTGTCGATGCTTTGCCTATGCACAGAGCTTAGATATTGCTGACACGCTTAATATTCACACAAAAGGAGGTGCCTCAGCATATTTGCTGAGACACCTCTTTGCTCGTTTTTATTTCAAATGTTTTTGTACCTTTGCAGGCATATCCTCAAACTGTACTTCATCATATGATGTAACTACGTTTTCTTTTTTCACATAAAGCTTTAAATAGGCATCATGACGTAAATTTTTTTGTGCAGAAAACTTCAGTGTCGTTTCGTCGCCCTTGTCATTAAAGGCTGGAAGCTCGTACCAATACGACTCTAAAATCTGTCCGTCACCCGCCTTATATTCCTCTACTTCACCATCAGAAGTAATATGCACATAATATGTGTCTTTATTTAAACGGTTAAAGTCTACTGTCATGAGCACGATTAGACCTGCCACGAACAATATAAACAATGCTCCAATACCAAAGAAAACCTTCTTCATTTTATTCGGCCTCCTGTCTCACAATTTTATAAAATGATCGTACTGTAAAGATATAATATAAACCATAAATTGCTGAATATGCGATCATCCATAGCATAACTGGTTTTGCCATATCCATATTAAATAACTTCGAAAAGGCGATCAGCGCAAACGAACTATGCACAATGCCCACAACGAGTGGTGCGCCAAATATCACAGCGACCTGACCTGCTACCGTCTTCAAAATTTGCTTGCTGTTAACACCAATTTTATTTAAAATTGCATATTTCGCCTGATCTTCTTCCGCTTCCGTTAATATTTTAAAGTAAATGATGCTTCCAGTAGCCGCTAGAAATACCAGCCCTAAAAAGCTTCCTACAAATAGTAGGGATCCGACTGTAGCTATACTATCTTTGTAGCTTTGGGGTACGCTTGAGAACCCCTCTTGTTGCTCTTTTGAAAGCTGTTCGTAGATTTCCTGCGACACGCTCTGTTGCTTCAAGTCATTTTCCATACCCACTACCTGCATCAAGACCTCGTCTGCATTTGCTGCCGCAAACTCCTTGTCATTGACGACAAGAACCGTACCAGCTGCAATAAAGTTTAACACACTATCTGTATACATATCATCGACATGGAATGCGTCACCGTTTTTCAACTTAAAATTTTCACCTGTAAAATCATGTGAAAAGCGTTCATCATAACTAGCATCTAGTAAGATTGTTGAACCATCTGCAATGTGAAACTTACTGTCTTTCCCCTGCAAATTTGCCAAACGATTGTAATCAGATTCCTTCAATAATGTATATTCAAAATACGCTAATTCATTATCAACACGTAAACTTTTCGCAGTAAGCGATTCATTATACAACACATTCTTTTGAGAAAATTCTACAGGCTCGCCCTTCCACATAAATGTATTAGGCAGCATTTGGCGTACTGACGCCTCTGTATTGTAATACATCCCAAAAACGCCACCACCTGCTGTAATGGTTGTTGCACTTAAAATTGCAATGATAGACAGCGATTTCGCATTTGCTCGAATGCGATACAATAATTGCGATACACCAATTAAATTCAAGCCCTTCCAAGACCAGGATGTCGCCTTTTTCAACGCTGTAAGTACAAATACACTGACACTATGGAACAGTAAGTATGTCCCAGCAATTGTCACACCAATGACCAAAAGCGGTGTCCCAAGTATTGTGAATAAATGCCAAATTGGACTCGTGAAAATATCAGAAGCCGCTGTATAATAGCCAAATGCAATGAGCGCTGTCCCAAGTATAGCCGCTACTAATGATGCACGAGGAATTTTCTCTCCCTGCTTTTCTGCATGGAATAAATCAATGAGCTTAAACTGATAAATTACTCGGTAACCCTGTAATGATGTGAATAAGAACAACACTGCAAAAATCCCTGCCGTATTTAATATGGCTTCTGACGAAAACGTTAAATTCGCTACCACCTCGTAGCCCATGAGGCGTACTAAGATTGTGAGTAGCACTTTCGACATAAAGAATCCGATGACAATGCCTAGTACGAGTGACACCAATCCGATAACTAAGTTCTCAAAAAAGAGCATTAAGCCAATTTTTTGTTTACGGACACCTAGTAGCGAATACAGTGCCACCTCTTTTTTTCGCTTCTTCATAAAAAACGAATTCGAATAAGCAATAAAAATGACAATAAAGAATAATAGTACAACCGATGATGCACTCATCAGCCCTTTAATTTGCTGCGACATTCCTGTTACGGAAGAAATATCTTCATTATATTTTAATGTCACAAATGTGAAGTAAATCATGATACTAAATACCATCGAGGCAATATATAAAAAGTAATTTGACAAATTGCGCTGTACATTTTTGCGAGCTAAGCTAAATAACGTCATTTACTCCACCTCCGATGCTAGAAAGCACCTGTAAAATCTCTTGGAAAAACTGCTTTCTTGTTTGTGTACCACGATGAATTTCCTTAGAAAGCTGCCCATCCTGGATGAATAAAATACGTTGGCAGAAACTTGCCGCAAACGCATCATGTGTAACCATCATAATTGTGGAAGCCTGCGATTGATTTAAATCACTTAAACTTTCTAATAAATCTGTCGCCGATTTTGAATCCAACGCTCCTGTTGGCTCGTCAGCAAAGATCAGCTTCGGCTCCGTTACTAGTGCACGAGATGATGCTGTACGTTGTTTTTGACCACCGGAAATTTGGTACGGATATTTATCGAGTAAATCGCGAATGCCAAACAACGCTGCTATACGGTCTACTCTGTCGTTTATTTCCTTGGTTGGTACCTTCGCAATGGCTAGTGGTAAAACTATATTTTCACGAACCGTCAAAGAATCGAGCAAATTATAATCTTGGAAGATAAATCCCAAATTGTCTCGACGAAAATCTGCGAGCTCGGTATCTTTCATGCGTGCTAAACTTACATTACCAATGACAATCTCACCTGTCGTTGGCGTATCAATCGTCGCTAACACATTGAGCAAAGTGGATTTTCCGGCACCCGAAGGCCCCATTACCCCAACAAACTCACCTTTTTCTACTTGAAATGTTATATTCGATAGCGCCGTAAAAGTATTCGCGCCCTTGCCATATCTTTTCCCTACATTTTCTACTTTTAATAATGGCGTCATATACGCTCACCTCTTCCTTCTGACTACAGTATACAACCCCAAACTTACATCAAAATTGTCGTAAGCTTACATCAACCTTAAATCAAACACAAGTTATCGGGACATTTTAGAATTTTATCGCCTAACTTTCCGAGAACACTAAAAAAAGATCCATACACAAAATTGTGTATGGATCCGTCATATCTTATACCCTTATAACGCGCCAAGTTAACTACAAACGCCCATTCATTCTTGCAGCCTGCTGTAGTGGATCCCAGACTCCATTGTATGGTGGCGCGTACGCTAAATCTAAATCTAGTAAATCAGGTAAGGTCATTTTGTTGTATAACGCTGTTGCAAAGACATCGATACGTTTATCGACTCCAGCTGGTCCCACAATTTGTGCACCCAGTAGCTGTTGATCTCGCTTCCGTACAACAATTTTAATATACAACCGTTGAGCTCCCGGATAATAGCCAGCGATATGACGCGCTGATAATTTAAATGCTTCATATTCAAAGCCAAGTTCTTTTGCCATATGTTCATTAATACCAGTTGTACCTACTGATAAATTGAAGAACTTCATAATAGATGTACCAACAATGCCACGGAATGGCGCAAACTTCCCAGCCATATTCAAGCCTGCTAGTCGCCCCTGCTTATTCGCGGTCGTTCCTAGTGGTATATAATCCAAGCGTTCCTTAACAATGTTGAAATGCGTCGCACAATCACCTGCGGCATATATATTTTCAACAGAAGTTTCTAGATGGCGATTGACGATAACTGCGCCATTTTTAGCAAGTACAATTCCTGTCCCCTCTAAAAATTGCGTATTTGGTTTAATACCAGTTGCAACAATCACCAAATCAGTATCTAGCGCCCCATTCTCTGTAATAACACGCTCTACTCGCCCATTCCCCTCAAATGCCTGCACCGTTGTATTTAGCAAAAGTTCAATGTCCTGCTTTTTTGCTTCATCATGGATATGCTGCGCTAGCTCTGCATCTAAGATTTTCGTAACATGACTGCCACGTTGAATAAGCCTTACTTTTTTACCACAAGCATGTATGGTTTCTGCCATCTCAAGTCCAATATAGCCACCACCCATGATTGTCACCTGTTCAATATCAGGTGTTAAATCCGACAGTAAATCCTCTAATTGTGGAATGGTTTTAACTGTGTGTACACCTGTTAAATCCGCTCCTTTTTTCACAGGCATCGTAGGGTCCGCTCCCGTTGCGATGAGAAGCTTATCGTATGCTATTTCGAACGGCTCTCCGGATGCTTGTGTACCCAAAACAAGCTGCTTATCTACGTCGATCCGTTCCACCTCATGGCCAACTCGAGCATCAATGCCATACTTATCACGAAAAGTCTCCACATCTCTAGCAATAAGACGTTTTGTCGATGAAATACGACCATCTACAACATAAGGCAATCCGCATTGTCCATATGAGTATATAAATCCACGTTCTAAGGAGGTAATCTCTGCCCCCGGTACATTTCTATAAATTTCCATTGCAGCTGACATTCCAGCCGCATCTCCCCCGATAATTACGTATTTCATCGTACAAGCCCCCTTATTTTTTTCTCGTCGCTACTAAGTTTGCATATTCGTCCATATACAGTCGGCGTTTACCGCCGCTCACAATCACACGCACAACATGTATGGCGATAACTAGCCATAATAAGAATGCTGCTGTAAATGCTAAGATTGTTAAGACAATTTGCAGTACATAAAATGGTGAATCCATATCTAACTTAATTTGGCCTAGTATATGAAGAATCTCAAAAACAGTGATTGTCGCTAGAATGGCCACACAACGGCGCCATGACTGCACGGTGATATTTTTCGTTTTATCGCTTGTCATCGTAAAGCGCATAACCCTCATCCCAAATGTTGCACCACGCGAGATGCTCGGTACGACACCAAATAGAAGAATATATAAAACGATTTTTACGACAAATTCGAGTATATCGCTATAGCCAGTTACAGCACCTACTAGGAGCCATACCATGTTTACAATAAATATATCTATAACAAGTGCTAATAGAATAGACAGAGGCTTGACGATATCTTTTTTTGCTACTTCTGCAGCCTTTGCCTCGACTGCCTCCTGTGATGGAAACAAAGCCCACACTATTGGCGCTAACAAGAAGCCAATCAGTGCACCTATACTATTAAGCAATAAATCATCCACATCAAAAATTCGATATGCACAATTAAAGATGCCATAAATACCTGTTACTTGTGTTGTCTCATAAAACAATGTTAACAAAAAGCTGAACATAAATGCACGTTTCCAGTACCTGCGATTTTTTAAAAAATAGCGTAAGTATACACCAAATGGCATCAGCAATAAAAAGTTAAAGAATGCCTGAAAAAATGCTGGTTGTTTAGTCAAATAGAGCCATGTTGCGGGACTTGTCAGCACAATACCACTATCTTTCATAATATCTGCAATAAATTGAAATGGGCGCAAATTATAATGTACTGTGTCTGCTGGCTGTAATGAGCATGTATCACGTGTTTCCGGAAATGGTAACAACACTAAGCATAAGGCCGTTAAAAAATAAAAAATAAATGAGAACATAATGATTGTTTTCGATACTGACAAAAAACTATATTTACGATATGTATAAATGAGCCATGGCACAAATAATACAAATGACAATAGTATGGTTATCAACATTGCCACTAAAATGGAATTTGTATAAGTTGACATAATAGCACCTCTTTTGTTTAAAAGAGAACTCAATAACCTTTCAGTTCTCTCCGTTTAACTTCTCCACATCAAGCTTAACCTATAATTACAACGATAATATGTCATCAAACTTAAAAAATTCTTAAATTGAAAACAAACTGTCCCCCTTTTAAATTCAGAGGAATACAGCAAGTTCAAGCTTATGCCATACACTAAACACGTTTGCTTAGTCGAAGAAATCAAACAACTACTTTAGGAAGAATTAAAAGGCAGATAATGATAAACCTTCGTTTTCCATTACCTGCTGCCATATTGTACTTATGCTTTTGTGATTTCTTCCTTACAGAACGCTAAAATTTCTTCTAACTCTTCGTCTTCCAGTGCGAAGTCTAAATACTCGCCCTTGGCTTTTTCCATGAGGAAATAATTTAATATAAACGGCTCACTATCTTTTTCCCCAATTAGTACACGAATCTCGATGCCTGCTTCATGGTACAGTTCATCTTCTTCATCAATCTCTACATCTAAAATGAACTCAAAGCGTTTACCTTCAATAATATTCGTCGGATCTAAAATTTCTTCCATTGAAAATTGTGTAATATTCATTTGCGCTAGCTCCTTTATCTTTACCTGTTCTTTTATATAATAAATCAATTTCAGCATGGGTCAACTAGAAAACCCGTATACACCCTAAAGCAATTATGCCACAATAAGGTGAAACGCCCATTAGCAGGCTAAGCTTAGCCCCTGATGGCTCATTGAATCAAAGGGCTTCATGCGCGCTCAAGCCATGAAATGAGGGGTTTTCTGCTCATTAATTTACACTATATGACTTACATAAAGGAGGCTTTTTACAGTGAAAGAGCTACTATATTATCAAGATGCGATGCTACGCGACTTTGACGCAACAATTGCACGGACAGGCACGGAGGAAGACGGCCGCCAATACGTTGTGCTGTCAAATACTGCTTTTTATCCTACAGGTGGTGGTCAACCACATGATACTGGCACCTTAAATAATATTCCGGTCGTTGATGTTGAAAAAATTAACGATGAAATCCGACATTATATTGAGTATGAAGCTTCAACTTTAACTGGAGAAGTTCATGGCAAATTGAATTGGCAACGACGCTTCGACCATATGCAGCAGCACGCTGGTCAACATATTTTAACTGCAGCATTTGTAGAATTATTTGATGCGCAAACGGTAAGCTTTCACTTAGGAAGTGAGCAAGTAACAATCGATATTGTCGCCGACATTCTGACAGATGAACAGCTTGTTGCGGCTGAAGCGAGAGCAAATGAAATTATTTTAGAAAATCGCCCAATTGAGACGAAATGGATTACGGAGTATGAACTTGTAGATTACAACTTACGAAAAGAGGTAGCAGTCACAGGAGATATTCGCCTTGTTATTATTCCTGATTATGATTACAACGGCTGTGGTGGTACGCATCCACGCTCTACCGGTCAAGTCAGCGCTATTAAAATTCTTGGCACAGAAAAAATGAAGGGCAATGTGCGTGTCTCCTTTGTCTGCGGGCAACGTGTATTAGCTGAGCTGGCAATGCGAAAGGCAGTACTAGCCGATGTTGCGCGGCAACTGAGCGTTCCTGAAGTTGACGCAGCGAACGCGCTCACAAAAATACTAGCAACACAAAAGACTACTGAAAAGGCACTTGTGGCGGCAAAAGAGGAATTACTGAGCTTTGAAGCGAAAGCATTGGCTTCTAATAACGACCTCATTATTACTGCCTCATTTAGTCAACGCACTGTACAAGAACTTCAAAAATTAGCACGTTTTATCGTAGCTGAGCGTTCAGATGTCACTGCATTACTTGTCTCCCAAAATGAAGACAAGCTACAGTTTGTGGCAGCTCGTGGCGCACACGTAGAAACAAGCATGAAGGACATCGCCGCACATGTACTTCCACTTATTAATGGAAAAGGCGGCGGTAGTGAGCAAATGGTCCAAGGTGGTGGTGAATGTATCATTGCTACTGAACAATTACTCACTGCCATGCAAGAAGCCATTATTTGAAGAATAATGAACAGGGTGATTTTCTTTTTCACTGTGATGTTCGATCAGGGACAGGGGCTTAGTAATTTTTGGAAACGTTGAAAATTAAAAAAACAAAGTGAAACTTCAATTAGTGGGGGGTTCTTCATCGCCCACTGATTGTACGTTGAACCAATCGGGCTTTTACGGTCAGTTAATTGCCCATCTAGTTAACTCGTTCTCATCTTTCCACTTAAGATGGGCGCCTTTCTGGCCGTTCATACGGGAAAATAACCCCTAGATAAAAAATCTAGGGGTTATTTATGAGACTATACAAATTCATGTATCCACTCGAATGAGTAGGCTTTTTTATCGCTCCATATTTTAGATAATTATGTTTTATTTTTATTATATTCCTCAATTCCTAGAAAAACGAACAAAGCTCCGATTAAAAAAATTGCAAAATTATTGTCTAATCCAATTATTAAAAATATCCATCCAATAAAAAGATAACTTGCTACTGCAGAGTTTTTGTAATCAATTTTTTTCGCCACTATATTACACCTCTTCTTCTTGGAAATAGCGAGCTGTAATAAAATATATACTTACAGAAAAAGCAACAAACAAATAAAATACAGCATCTTTTAGCGAGTGTAAGTAAAATAAATATAAAATGCCGACAAGTGGTATGATCAAAAATCTAAATAAAGGTTTTTTCCAGTTCTGCTTTGTTTGAACCCATAAAACTCTAAAAGGTAAAAATAAAACTCCGAATAAGACCACATAGATAAAGTTAGTAATTATTCGCATATTTTTATTTGCTCCTTTCTTTATATTTTTATTGAATACTTCTGTTAAATTCAGGACTTTATCTAACAGCTCTAAAGAAATTGGATCAGGCACACTTTTTCCTAATTCCCACTTGGAAATTGTCTGTCTTGTAACAAAAATTTCGTCTGCTAGTTGTTGTTGAGTGAGTCCTAATTTTATTCGCCTTGAGCGAATTGCTTCTCCAATAGTCATTAATCTTTCACCTCAAAATATATGCATTTTCCAAAAAAGAATAAAGCAACAATGGTCGTTGCGCACGCAACACCAAAGCTTTCCTTCGCAACTTCCTAAATAAAGAGAAGTAAATTTTCTAATAAGGGATTTCGTCCTTGTTGTTACTGCTTAATTCAATTGTTATGTAAAATCAAAATGTTTGGAAATGTATAAATGAAATTTTACTTACTTCATAAACGGCACGACTATTATCAGCAATTTATTACGTACGGCATTAGTAAAGGCAATAGCGTATAAAATTTCCGCAGTACTTGCTAAAGGTATAATTTTATCTTTGTTGTAGTTAATTATTTCATTATCATTTTAGATTACTGACTTTGACCACATTTCAGGGTTCTTTACCATAAATTTAATAATGTCATTTTTTGTTTTGTTCATATCCTTCTTTTTCATAAAAAACCAATAGCTTAGAACCTATGAATAATAAAAGTACAGCTAATAAAATAGTAAAGTATATGTTCAATAGACTAATCCCCTTTTTTTGGAGCTCACATGATAGGTCATCTCATTAATCTACAGAGATACTATTTCGATTAGAGACCACTAAATCATATATAAAGTTATCTATACCCTTATACTTTAACATTACTAAAAAAGGTAAAATACCAAAAAATAAATTCACTTGTTACTGGCTATAGATGCAGATATACCAGTAACTAATTCTTTATTATTAGCGACACTATGCAAACGCTTGGATACCTCTTTAATTTCTAATTTAATATTCCTCTTATCCACCTTTTATTTATAATTATTATATTTTTTTACAATCATCTTCTGATAACAACCCAAATAATACCAAGGAATTAAATATTTTGGAGCCTTATTATAATAAAATTTAAATATTTAACCCCCCAATATAACCGTGATACAGCAGTTTTCTATCTCCCCCGTAATTGTACTTAAAATTGGTTTTCTTTTACTGGATAAAATTAAAACTTTTCCCATGTGCAATTGATTATAATTTACTTTTTTTGCTGATTATAAATGGTAGAACATAATCTATATATTTTTGAGGGGAGGATTTATATGAGTACTGACAATAACGTTTCACGTCGTGACTTTTTAAAAACTACTGGAATTGCTGCTGGTACATTAGTCGGTGGTGGATTAATAGGTGGGCTTGTAGGCTATAACATGAATGGCAAAGGGACTTCCACTTTAGATCATGGTAATGGAACTACAAATGAAGCCACTGGATCACCTAAAGCTAAAATGTTTTTCATGAACGAACGAGATTTTAGTGTTTTATCTAAAGCGACTGAACACATATTTCCAGAAGATGATTTAGGTCCAGGTGCGATTGGCTTAGACGTACCCTATTTTATAGATCATCAATTGGCCGGACAATATGGCAGTAATTCCAAGGAATATATGCATGGCCCATTCGGTGAAGGTGCACCAACACAGGGCTATCAAAGTCGCTTAACGCGTGCAGAAATCTTCAAGCAAGGTATTCAAAAAATAGAGGCCGAAGCACAAAATCGGTTCAAAAAAAGCTTTAACGATTTAGATGGTAAGCAAATGGACGAAATTTTAACTGCCTTCCAGAAAGGCGAAGTTCAGATGAGCGGTGTCACATCGGCATTCTTCTTTGCCTTACTACGAGCGGCTACATTAGAGGGCGCTTACGCTGATCCGATGTATGGTGGGAACCGAAATATGGATGGCTGGCGTATGAAGAGCTTCCCTGGGCATCAGATGGCTTTTATTACACAAATTGAAGATGCGAAGTTCCAAAAAATTGAGCCTAATCCATTAGGCAACCACTAGGGGGTTTTACAGATGGTAACAACATTACCAAGTGTAGACGTTGTAACAGTCGGTGTAGGGTGGACTGGAGGCATTGTCGCTGCGGAGTGTTCAAAAGCTGGCTTAAAGGTTGTAGGTTTGGAACGTGGGCAAAAGCGTGGAACTGAAGATTACTTGAATGTCCACGATGAGTATCGTTATGCAATTCGATATGACCTAATGCAAAATCTTTCGAAGGAAACTGTATCCTTCCGTAATAACAGCAAAATGAGGGCTTTACCAATGCGTCAGCTTGGTTCCTTTTTACTTGGAGAGGGTCTGGGAGGATCTGGGACGCACTGGAACGGTATGTCTTATCGTTTTCTACCGTATGATTTTCAGATTAAAACACTGACCGACGAACGCTATGGTCCCAATAAATTAGGACCCGATTATTTACTACAGGATTGGGCATTAACCTATGATCAGCTGGAGCCCTATTTCGATAAATTCGAAAAAACAGCCGGCATTTCAGGGGAAGATAAGAATCCTTTTGCTGGCAAAAGAGCTAATCCTTTTCCAACACCTCCTATGAAAATGACGCCGATGCTAGAGCAATTTGAAAAAGCAGCAAAAAATCTAAAATTATCACCTTATATGGTTCCTTCTGCTAACGTATCAGAAGTCTATAAAAACCCTGATGGTGAAACGATTAACGCCTGTCAATATTGCGGATTCTGTGAGCGTTTCGGTTGTGAGTATGGCGCAAAATCTTCAGCAGAAATTACGGTTGTACCTACTGCTTTAAAAACAGGAAACTTCGACCTACGCTTTAATTCCAATGTTGTTGAAATTTTAAAGCAAGGGAACAAAGTAACTGGTGTCAAATATATCGATACAATATCTGGTGAAGAATTTATTCAACCTGCTAATGTTGTTGTCTTAACAAGCTATGTCTTTAATAATGCCAAACTATTAATGATTTCCAACATTGGACAGCCCTATGATCCAGCAACAGGGAAAGGAACACTTGGGCGAAACTACTGCTATCAAATTTTACCAGGGGCTGCAGGATTCTTTGATGAGCAATACAACACATTTATGGGCGCAGGCTCACTTGGTATGACCGTAGACGATTATAACGGTGATAACTTCGATCATAGTGAATTAGACTTCATACATGGTGGAAATATTGCGTTAACACAAACTGGTACCCGTCCTATCGGCTCAAACCCAACTCCTCCTGATACACCAACATGGGGACCTGAGTTTAAAAAACAATCGATCCACTACTATACACGTTCATTTGGTATTGGTGCGCAAGGTGCTTCTATGCCACATAAAGAAAACTATATGTCACTTGATACGGTATACAAGGATGCTTATGGTTTGCCATTAATGCAATTA
The DNA here is from genome assembly GCF_050272295.1 of Lysinibacillus sp. NPDC048646. Classification (NCBI taxonomy): domain Bacteria; kingdom Bacillati; phylum Bacillota; class Bacilli; order Caryophanales; family Bacillaceae; genus Lysinibacillus; species Lysinibacillus sp. NPDC048646. The sequence continues at coordinate 65,843 of NZ_JBNNLZ010000011.1, read as the reverse complement.
ACATACAACTTTACTGATCAGGACCGTGCACTTCATAAATTCATCTCAGCACGTGCGGCTGACATTATGAAAGAAATGGGCGCTAAAACAATTGTCCCGAGTGCAGAGATTACGGATTACAATATTGTACCGTATCAAACAACCCATAATACAGGGGGAACCGTTATGAGCTCTACGCCGGAAAATGGCGTTGTCAATAACTATCTTCAACATTGGGGCGTAGAAAATCTTTTCGCCGTTAGTGCCGGAAACTTCCCACATAATAGTGGCTATAATCCAACAGGCACTTTAGGCGCGCTAGCCTATCGCTGTGCAGAGGGAATTATTAATTACAGCAAATCTGGTGGGTCTTTAGTTTAAGAAAAACATAATCCTTGCTATTAGACGAGGGCTATGTTGAAAATCCTATGCGTTTCCGCGCAGTCGTTTCAATACTTTACCATTTAAGAGGAGGCATAAAATATGGGAGGTCTTGGTGCAATTGGTGTTCCTGGATTAATCATTATTTTGGTTATTGTGTTAATCGTTTTTGGACCGAAAAAACTACCTGAAATTGGTGGTGCAGTTGGTAAAACTTTCGCCGAATTTAAAAAGTCAACAAAGGGCTTAATGGATGACGACGATGAACCAACAAAAAAGGTAGAAAAAAAATCTGACGTTTCGTAGGAGGTGTTCCTATGGATCCATATGAAGAAAGAAAATATTTAAGTCCGCTTGATAAAGAACAAGACGAGCCTCTCGTATCTGTGGAGCCTTCTATTGAAATTCCACCAATTGACACTGAACAGGGTATCGTTATGAATAAGCCTCTTATTCCTGTGGACTCTTTGCTTGCGCATATCACCGAACTACGTAAGCAAATCATCAAAGCGCTCGTTGTATTTATACTATTTTTTATTGTCGTGTTTTCGACAATAAATTTTTGGTTTCCATACGTAACTCGTGGACACTCACTCATTATTTTAGGTCCACTTGAGGTCGTTAAATTTTATATGACAATTTCCACAACACTGGCACTTGGGCTGTCCATGCCATTTTTCGTTCACTTTCTTTGGAGCTTTGTTAAGCCAGGTTTAAAAGAAGAGGAAAGTCGATTTCTTGGTTTGTATGCACCTGTTATGTTTTTACTTTTCGTATTAGGTGTTGCGTTCGGCTATTTTGTCGTTAATCCACTCAGCTATACTTTTTTAGTAAGCATTGGTGCAGCTAATTTCAATGTCATGGTATCAGCGAGTGAATATATGCAATTTTTAATAATGACAACAGTACCACTTGGACTATTATTTGAATTGCCTATTGTCGCAATTTTTTTATCATCTATTGGCCTATTAACTGCTGATTCCATGAAAAAAATACGAGGCTGGTCCTATATCGCAATGGGTGTGGGCTCTGCTGTCATTACTCCCCCTGATTTTATTAGCCAGCTACTCGTTTTAATTCCAATGATTATTTTATATGAAATAAGTATTTTCCTCGTTAAACGTTTGGAACGTAAGCAAATAGAAGAAGCTGTTCAATAAGAAAAAGAGGTAGTCTCATCCTTGAGACTACCTCTTCTTTGACTTTAATTCTATGACGACAATTTCGGGTAAATTAAATATCCGATATGGAACAGTGCTATTACCTAACCCCCGACTCACAACCATTTTAGTCTCCTGTCCCTCGTAAACACCGGCTGTATATTTCGGGAGCATGCCCTGACCAGGCGCAACAAGTCCACCAAGTCCTGGGATACGTACTTGTCCACCATGTGCATGCCCAGTGAATGCTAAGTCGATACCACTTGCTACATATACATTAAACACTTCAGGTCGATGGGCAAGTAACAGCTTTAGCATATCTTGCGGTACATAAGTTGTCGCAATCTCCAGCATTTCCTCTGTCGATCTACCCATTAACGGATCTTCAATCCCAACAATCGCCAGGCGCTCCCCGTTGCGCTCTAATACGGTCGATTCGTTGGCCATCACATGTACACCTACCGATGACAGCGCCTCATAAATTTCACTAATCTTATTCGTCGCTACTTCATGGTTTCCTAGTACATAATAAACATCCGCTAATTCAACTAGTCCTCGAACTGCCTGCAAGCTCTGCTCCAAATCAAAGCGATTGCTATCTATGACATCACCCGTAATAAAAATGATGTCTGGCTGCGTCGCTTTAACCTTGGCTATCAGCCTCTTTTGATTGTCGCCAAAGAGTGCATCATGTAGGTCTGATACTTGCACAATACGTAGCCCATCAAAGCTTTCTGGTACCTTCTCTGATTCGAATACATGCTCACTTACAACCAGCCAGTGATTGTTTACGTACAAAAAAATGACTATAAAGACTAGAAAAAAACCTACGTATAATAATTTTTTCAATCGCAATCGCTCACTTCATGGCTACTTATTCAGAAAATCTTCTGCATCTACCATTATAAGCAAAAAACAACCTGATTGTAAGTACATACTCCGAAAATCTACTAGATTGCGAAAAAGACTAACCCAGGTAGTAACTTTGAGTAGTCTTCTCAACATTTCTATGGACCTAATGCACAGCACACTTTATCTTATAGCTGCCATAAAATCCCAGTATAGTAATGAATACCACTTGGCATATATTCATTAAAAAAATGTCTTTCACATTATCAATTATATATAGCCTCGTTCGGATTATTGTAAGGTACATTTATTTGAACCTCTCACCACTGAAGTCACGACACTCTTCTCTACGCATACAATTGGTCGAGGATATGGAGTTTCAAATCCTATTTTCCCTTGCGCAACATCCTGAGCACACCTTTCACCCCTCTGAGCTTTACAAATTGATTTGGGAAGAAGAGAAGTATTGGACAAACTCAAGCATTAAAAGGACATATAAGTAATCTTAGAAAAAAGTTAGACTCCATCCCCGAATAGTTTTTTCAGTTGCTGTGCCATTTCTTCTAGCTTTTCTGATTAATATCACCAATTGTTTCAACGCCACAACACCAACCTGTCCATTTGCATAGTCAATATATATCAACAAAATAGAATTACGGATTTAATTTCTATTTAATCATCTAATTGAAATCTCGAAAATATTTTCCATATTAATTCATTGCGGTTTGAAACATCTACTTTTTGAAAAATAATTTTCAAATGATCTTGTACGGTGTAATTTGAAATAGCAAGGTTCTGTGCAATCTCTTTTGTTGGAATGCCTTTAATAATTTCAAATACAACCTCTTTTTCTCTTGATGTAAGATTATTGGCTGTAATTAAAAAAGCTAACATCTCTTTTGAAGATGCTTCATTTAGAAATATCGCTATTTGCTGTTCATTGCTACTTGTTACTACATAGGATGCACGAATCGCAATATAACCTGTATCTTTAATTGGTACGAGTAAAGACGTATGAGCATTCAATTTGTCGGCCAAGAGCTTAGCACAAATCGCTTGTATAGGTTTAGGTATTTGATATTGTGATAATCCTTCATGATTTCTTAAGAGGGTAAGCAAATATGAAGCCTTGGCATTAATAGAAATAACCGTTAATTTCTTGCCAAAAATAATAATGCCTTTTTCTCCTTCTTCAGAAGGAATCCGCTCCTCAATAATAAAATGATAATACGCCTTTAATGCCTCCCCCATTACTGGAATCAGCATTGTTACTTGTGCCAACTCGTCATCTTGGAACAATGGTGTCTCATTATTAGCCTTTTTAAAGAGCGTTAAAAATCCATAGCATTGCCCTTGAAATGTCAGTGCAGCTCTTATTTCATCACTAAAACCATTTGGTTGAAGTACCTCTCTAAATCGTAAACTTTGCGATAAATGTCTATTGTCGGCGTCACTCAATCTACCTATTAGCTGACCACTCTGTACCAAAAACTCATAATTATTTACATCCGTTGATTCATACTCTAATGACATTATTTTATGATGAATAGCCTCTACTGAATGCTCTGTTACTGCACCGACTGAAAAAAGCGTAGAGGCATCTGTTAATGTACAACAATATACATCAAAGCTTACATGCTGTTGAAGTATTTTAATCATCGATTGTCGGTATATAAATGAACTCTGACTTTCCTGTAAACATTGTTTCGATTTTCTACGCCAATACTGTATATCTTTCATCGACTTATACCCCTTCTCCAATACATCCAAAAATTAAATTTCTTATGATCGCCATTAAAAATTCAACATTTAGCACTCAACCATTCGCTTGGTACAGAGTCGCCTTACCGCTTGAACTTACCCTAGGAGACACTGCGCTATATCCTTTAATGCAGATAAATTTTCAATGCCCCCCAGATTTATGGGATAGTACATTTTGAATAACAAATTATAATTGAGAATAGTTCTTAATTATATTGTACAAGAGTACAGCACGAAGAAATACAGTTCATTACAAGTGCTGTGAAATAAAATTTTTTAGGGGGCCCTTTTTATGAAAGAACCATTACAGCGTTGGCAAAATCCAACTGTTTACACATATCAACAAACCATTCGCCAAAAAATTATAGGCTACGACCTTATCTATGATTTAATGACAAATATGCTTCATAATCATCCATGTACGGATCGTATGCTCATTGTCGGTGCAGGGGGGGGACAGGAGCTTTTAACACTTGGAAGAACATTTCCTGCTACTAAATTTACTGCTGTTGATACTTCAAGCCCCATGTTGCAACTAGCCGAACAACAAATTGGTCAACTTCATGTTCCACTCGATGTAGAGTGGCATGCAACAGACTTACGTTCGCTTAAGATGGATGAACCATTCGACATAGCTACCTGTCATTTAGTGTTACATTTTATTGAAGACCTTCATGTAAAGAAAGCTTTGCTAAAAAAAATCGCAGACAGTTTAAAGGACGGTGCTGTTTTATTCGTTTCATCTATTAATGCTGATTTAACAGCGCTTACTTTTAAACACCAGCTACGCCATTGGCAAAGTTCAATGCTCCAAAATGGCATTTCTCAAAATGATTGGCAACGTTTTGAGCAATCATTTGGCATGACTACCCATCCCATTAAATTTGAAACACTGGTTGATTTACTACAAGAGGTGGGTTTTACAACAGTTATTCCTTATTTTAAATCACATATGATTGATGCTTTAATTGCTACTAAAGAAGAGGCTAAAGAGGTTTTTAAATGCTGAAAGAAAATATATTAATTGTAGGTGGCTATGGTGAAGTCGGTGGTAAAATTGCGAAATTGCTACTCCGAAAGTATCCAAATCGAGTATGGATTGCTGGCAGAGACATAGAAAAAGCTAAACAATTTTGTGCACAGCAAAATAACTTGGCTACTCCTATTCAACTTGATGTCACGAATACAATCAATGGTCAACAATTAGCCAACGTAGCCCTTGTCATCATGTGTCTAGAGCAAGAAAACACCCAATTCGCGGAACTCTGTCTTCATGAAGGGATTCAGTATATTGATATTTCTGCAAGCTATTCCTTTTTACAAAAGTTAGAATTACTAAATCCTATCGCTGTTAAATACAACACAACTGCAATACTTAGTGTCGGTTTAGCTCCGGGGCTAACAAATTTAATGGCGATGCATGTGGCACAACAATTCTCCTCGCTAGAAAAACTTCATATTTCTATTTTACTCGGGGCAGGCGATTCTCATGGCACAGCGGCTATTCATTGGATTTTAAATCAATTGAATAACAGCTACACGATTGCTTATCAAAAAGACACGCAAAAAGTTACTAATTTTACAAATAAGCGTGTCGTAAATTTTGTAAATATAGGGAATCGTAGCTTATATCAATTTAATTTTTCTGATCAACATACACTATCTAAACATTTCCCTACAAGTCCTATCATTACTAGGATGGGCTTTGATGTTGAATGGCTCAATCTACTTGTCTCCTTTTTACAAAAAAGTCGCCTTTCCATATTTTTAAAGTGGAAATGGCTAAAAAATATAGTGGCATCTCTCATGCAAAAGTTGAAGATTGGTTCTCCTATATGTGTTATTAAAATTGAGGCTACAGGAATTAAGCAACATAAAAAAATGGCTGCATCGTTAACCTTTGCTGAAAATGATGAATCCTTCATTACAGCTAAAATAGCCGCAACAGTTGCTCAGAAATTGCTAGAAAAGGAGTATTCATCTGGCACACTCCATATAGAGGAGCTATTTACGCTTGAAGCATTAAAAGAACAATTTGTTATTCCTACTGTGCAGACTGAACAACATATAAATAATTTCTAAAACATAAAAACGCATTTAGCTGCTCTTATAAAAGCAAATCTAAATGCGTTTTATTTTCATTCGCCTTAGAGAATTCTACCTCTATAGGGAATAACGGCGAAATTGATTTAAAGTACTTTTTCTAAGAAATCTTTTGCACGTTGTGTTGATGGTGCCGAGAAAAACTCTTCAGGTGATGCATCCTCAATCAGCTTACCACCATCAAGGAATAAAATACGGTCAGCAACTTCACGTGCAAAGCCCATTTCATGTGTGACGATTAGCATCGTCATTCCTGTATCTGCTAAGTTTTTCATCACAGCTAATACCTCTTTGACCATCTCTGGGTCAAGGGCTGAAGTTGGCTCATCAAATAACATTACCTTTGGATTCATTGCAAGTGCTCTGGCAATCGCAACACGTTGCTTTTGACCACCAGATAGACGGCTTGGATATTCGTTACGCTTTTCAAAAAGGCCAACCTGCGTCAGTAAATCTTCGGCTTTTTTTGTTGCTGTCGCCTTATCCATACCTTTAACGTTAATGGGTGCGTATGTTAAATTTTCAAGCACTGTTTTATGCGGGAAGAGATGAAAATGCTGAAATACCATGCCGACTTCTTCACGCACTTTCATTATATTTGTTCCTTTAATAGTTAACACCTCACCAGCAATTGTTATTGTTCCGCTTGTTGGCTCTTCTAATAGGTTCAAACAACGAAGAAATGTAGATTTACCAGATCCCGAAGGACCAATAATCGCGATAACTTCCTTTTCTTTTATCCCTGTTGAAATACCTTTTAGTACTTCATTTTGTCCATATGATTTGTGTAAATCTTCAATTTTAATCACTTTTTCTCATTCCTTTCTCGATTCGTTTACCAAGGAACGTTAAAACAAGCGTCATTAAATAGTAGATTAAACCAGCCACTAATAATGGCTCAAGATAGCGGTATGTTGCCCCACCTACAATATAGGCACGACGCATAATATCAAGAGCGCTAATAACTGTTACAACTGCTGACTCTTTATTCAAGGTTATAAATTCATTCATTAATGAAGGTAAGATATTTTTCAGTGCTTGAGGAATAATAATGTCCTTCATCATCTTTGTATAAGGTACACCCAGCGCCATTGCAGCCTCCTGCTGTCCTTTATCGACCGCATTAATACCAGCACGAATAATTTCAGAAATATATGCTGAAGAGTTTAAACCAAAGGCAATAATTGCTGTGGGTACAGGGTCAATTTGAATATCTAATAATTGCGGTACTGCATAGTAAATAATCATTAATTGCAGGACAAGCGGTGTCCCACGAAAAATAGACGTATAAATATCGGCAAACCAACGAAGTGCTGTAATCTTACCAATTTTGCATAATGCTAATAAAATACCTACTATAAAACCTATAATGGTTGCACCAATAGTAATTTGAAGTGTAACACCTATTCCTTTTAATATATAAGGAATAGAGGGAATTATAGCTGTAAAATCTAAATTCACAGCGTTCCCTCCTTTCTTTTGATCGATTAAACCTTTACGTGGATGGTCTGCATTTAGTTAAAATGAAAAGCACAAGCGATAGCCCAAAATAGAGCTATCGCATTTCAATTGAATTATTCAGCTTTTTCTAACCATTTTTCTTCAAGCTCTTGAATTTTGCCTTCTTCAGCTAGCTCTTTTAATGCTTTGTTAATTTTATCTTTCAGATCGCTTCCCTTTGGAACAGCAATTGCTTTAAAGTCTTCAGGTTGTTCTTCTACTGGAAACGCCGCTAATTTATCATTTGTCTTCAGATAACCTTTCGCTACGCCACCTTCTAAAATTGCACCGTCTAAACGTTTAGACATCATATCTTGGATAATTTCAGGAATACGTGTACGTCCTTCGACTGCTACATCTACTTTTTCCGCAATTGCATTGCCTAAAGTTTCTTGAATCGAAGCTGTTTGCACACCGATTTTTTTGCCAGCTAAATCAGCTTCTTTTTTAATGCCGCTGTCCTTTTTCACAACGATAACTTGCTCTGTTTCATTGTATTTATCTGAGAAATCTACAACTTTTTCGCGGTCTTCATTTGGTGTCATACCAGAAATAACAACGTCTATTTTACCTGCTTGTAAAGCTGGTACTAGGCTGTTGAAATCCATATCTTGTACTTGCATTTCTACACCAATTTTTTCACCGACTAATTTAATTAAATCGATATCAAAACCAATAATTTCTTCACCTTTTGCAACGTCAACATATTCAAATGGTGCGTAGTCTGCAGATGTACCCACTTTTATTACTTGTTTCTCTTCCGTCCCTGTACCAGCGTTTGAGCCTGCATCACTTGCTTTATCATCTTTTGCACCACATGCAGCAAGGACACCAATGACTAGAACGAGCATAAGTATGAATAACTTGTTCTTCATATTCAAAAACTCCTTTGTATATATTGTGTATTAAAATCCAATTTCCCGAAAATAGCCGACTGGATATTTATTCATATCACAGAATAAAAAATCTATCTGCTAATTAAGATATACTCTTTCAAAATAATTTTCAAGCCAAAAGTTAAAAATTTTTGCAAAATATTTTAAACTAAATTTTCTAATAAATCAATTTATTTTTAGTTTTCCGTCATTTTTTAAAATTAAAAATAACCTCCATCTACAGATAATTAGCGTTACTATACTATTTTCCTTCTACTAAACATTTATGCCTGCTTCAAGTGAATTCCAATACTTCCCTTGCTTTGAAATTATTCTACACCAAAAAAAAGACCTCCCGGATAGGGAGATCTTTTACTTATTTTTCATCTGAAAACAATTTGGACTTCAGCTCATCTTCACCGGAGCCTTCTGCTAAAGGTACACGTGAACGATAAGCAGCCCGACATATTAAATGTCCTGCTACAGGAGCCGTTACAAAGACAAAAGTTATTCCTAAAATTAAACGTACACTAACATAACCATCGTGCACCCAAAAATATATAAATGTGCCCAATAGACATGTTAAGACCGATAATGTCGAACTTTTTGTCGCAGCATGTGAGCGTGTGTAAACATCAGGCAAGCGAATCATCCCAAATGCGCTAATAACACTAACAATGGAGCCTATTAGAATTAGGATGACCGCTGTCCATTCAATCATTTGACTTACGTTCAACAATCACACCTCTTTCTATATATTTCGTAAAGGCGATTGTGCCTATAAAGGCCAATATGCCTAAAATGAGAATTGCCTCCAAATATGCCTTCGTTTTTAAGACAATCGACACGATGGCGATCGACGAAAGTAGGTTGATGCCAATCGTATCAAGTGCAATTGCACGGTCTGGCATCGATGGTCCTCGAATAACACGGTATAGCGACAACGCAATCGAAACACTAAATAATGCAAGTGCTAATAGTAAAATATTTTCAATCATTAGCGTGTCACCTCCATTATGGCTTGTTCAAACTTTCCTATTGAACGAATTACTGCGTCCTTAGATTGCTCCATATCCATTGCATGAATATAGAACAAATCACCCTCCTCAGAAACCTCCATCACAACAGAGCCAGGTGTCAGGGTTAGTAATAACGCAAGTGCTGTTACTTCCCAATCTCCTTTAAGTTCTGTTTTATACGTAAAAATACCTGGCGTAATATTTAGCTTAGGTGTCGTAATTTGTCTTAACACACTGTAACTCGATAATAATAGCTCCCAATTAAAGAGCCATAATAATTTAATGATTGAAAACACACGACGCAGATAAAACTGCGTCCCATAAAAGCGGTGCATTGCATATAAAATACCGACCCCAACGATAAAGCCCATTAAAAATGTTGTAAATTGTGGTGTAATTTCATCCTGCAACAGCAACCAGAGTGTTGCAATGAATAAGTTCAATATAAATTGCATTGCCATTACTCATTCACCTCGCCTTGCCATTTTGCACCGTCTAACACCGCATCTATATATATCGAAGGCGTATGTAGCGTTTCAGCTGCATCTGTAATATATGGTGACATCCACTCTGCTCCAATACCTAAAGCAATTGTACAAAGTGCCAGCAATATCACAGGCAACTCAACTCGCCTCGGCAATGATTTTTCATCCTCTAGACTTATAATTGTTTCACCAAAGAATGAGCTAAGAAAGATACGTAGTAATGAATATAAGACGATTAGGCTCGATAAGAAACCAAGACCTAATAGGACGAAGTTACCGCCTTCAATAGCCCCTTGTCCAATTAATACCTTTCCTAAAAAACCACTGAGTGGCGGAATTCCTGCTAGCGAACACATCACTATAAAGAACATCCAACCAAAGACAGGATAATTTCGAATGAGTCCACTCATTTTATCTATAGCGGTCTCACCAGTAAGATATATCATCATGCCAACTGCTAAAAATAGCATCGCCTTTGCCACCATATCGTGCATTAAATAGTATGTTACACCCTGTAATGCCGACTCCGTTCCAATTGCAAGACCGGCTACTATAAAACCAACGCCAATAAGGACATTATAGGAAGCAATTGTTCGCACATCTCGACCAGCAAGTGCCCCCATACAGCCTGCAATAATTGTTAGTCCTGCCATAACACCGAGGACTGTATGTGTTACCTCTGTATTATTTGTGAATAACAATGTAAACGTACGTACGAGTGCGTAAATCCCTACTTTTGTTAAAAGTGCCGCAAATAAAGCTGCTATAGCAGTCGGCGGTACACTATATGAACCTGGTAACCAGAAGAATAATAATAGACCCGCTTTCAAACTAAAGACAATCAAGAAAATAAGTGCCACTGTCGTAATCAGTGGATCATTGCCTGCCTCCATCACACGAACCGCAATATGCGCCATATTCAATGTTCCAACCGTACCGTATAAAAACGCCAATGCTACTAAGAATATCCATGATGCGACGATATTGATGAGCACATACTTCAACGCCTCACGTAGCTGAATTTTCTCGCCACCTAAACTAATGAGCGCATAAGACGCAAGAAGCATCACCTCAAAACAAACGAACAGGTTGAAAATGTCGCCCGTTAAAAATGAACCATTCACACCTGCTATCATTAGTAAGGTAAATGAATAAAAATACATTTTTTCATAACGCTCACCAATCGTAAAAATTGCATATAACACACAAATTGCTGCAACAATATTGGCTACTAAAACCAGTAATACAGCAAATGAGTCAGCAACAAACGAAATCCCAAATGGGGGTAGCCAGCCACTGAAATCAATACGCATTACACCCTGTACCTGAATCTCCATCAAAAGTACAATACTGATAATCGCGACAAAAACTAACGTTAATAAGCTAATGATGCGCTGTAATAAAACATTTTCACGCATGAATACGAGCAAAATAGCTGTAATGACTGGCACAATTAATGGTAAAACAATAATATTACTCATCCGGTGTACCTCTCAATTCATCAAAGTTCCCCGTACCATTCATTTTATAGGCACGGTAGCCTAGAACGAGCACGAACGCCGTCACTGCAAAGCTAATTACAATCGCTGTTAAAATTAATGCTTGCGGAAGAGCATCTGTATAAGGCCCCTCCGATTCTCCAATCAGTGGCACACCGCCTTTTTTCAGACCACCCATCGTTAAAATAAGTAAGTGCGCTGCATGAGATAATACAGCCGTTCCTAAAATCACACGTAATAACTGCTTCGAGAGGATTAAGTAAGTAGCCACAGCTACTAATACACCAACTAAAACTAGTATTAAAGACTCCATAGGCTACTCATCCTCACTTATACTTAAAATTATTGTTACAACAACGCCAACTACAGTTAAAGCCACGCCAGCCTCAAATATAGTTACTGTCGAAAAACCCATCTTCCCGAATACCGGCACATCGATATACGTATGTGTCTGCGTTAAAAATGGCACATCGAAGAATAATGAACCAACTGCTGTGCCCGTGGCAAGCAATACGCCAAGCGCTGCTACCTTCTTAAAGTCAAACGGCATCCCTTTGTGTACTGTTTCAATGTCATACGCCAGGTAAAGCAGCACAATACCTGAAGCAAGTATAAGACCACCGATAAAGCCACCACCTGGTGCATGATGCCCTGCAAAAAAGAGATACACACCGAGTGTCAAAATAATGAATACGACAGCCTTTGTGACTGTTCGTAAAATAACATCATTGATTTTCATGATCTGCCTCCTCCTTTCGCGGCTTGAGCTTTGTCAGTGTATACACACCTAAGCCTGCAATTAGAAGAACCACTACCTCTAGCATCGTATCAAATGCACGGAAATCACCTAAAATTGTATTCACGATATTCGAACCGCCTGCTAATTTATAGGCATCATTAAAGTACACCGACACGGGTTCAAATTTGTCATAATGCACAACTGCTAAGCCCACTAGTGTCACAGTTGCCCCTACAAAAATAGAAATAACTGCATTCGACCATTTTACCCGCTTACGTGTGATTTCAGGCATTAAATCAGGCAAATATTTAAAGCATAGGAGAAATAATGCTGTTGTCACGGATTCAACGACTAATTGTGTCAGTGCTAAGTCAGGTGCACGGAAAATCACAAAGAAGAACGCTATGGAGTAACCAAGCACACCATTTAACAGCATGGCAGTTACACGACCTTTAGCGAAAAGCATCCATACTGCTGCAAACATCATAACGAATACTAAAATAAGCTCATACGACTCAATCGCTGAATCTTGTACAAAGTTAAAAGCAAATGCTTCAGACCAAATAAAGTACCCCGCAATAAGCGCTACAAAGAATACATAAATATAGACAAAATAATGTGTTAGATTGCCTGTCATATATTTCTTTGTGAAGTTTGTTGAGCTCTTTTCACCAAACTCAACCATACGATTGTAATAAGCATTGAATGTATATTTTTGTGAAAACACACGATAGAGTGGTTTCCACCTTTCTAATGTTTTAAATAAAATAACACCGACAAACACTACACCAAATGTCATTAGTAACTCTGCATTAATGCCATGCCATGCATGAATATGTGGCGTTAATTCGCTAGCACTAGGGAATGTTGGGTAAATACTTGCCATTGCAGGCTCTAAAATATAATGTCCAAGCACATTTGGAAAAAAGAAAATGCCAACAACAAACAAACATAGTATTATTGGTGAAATCAACATACCAAGTGGCGCTTCATGCGGCTTCTTGTCCATTTTATCGGGCTTTAGCTTTCCGAAAAATGTACGACCAATTAAAATCATACTGTAGACAAAGGTGAAAATACTTGCTACCCATGCCACGACTGGGAACACAAGCCCCAAATCAGCAATTGAAAATGATTCAACATCGCGGATGGCTAGAACCGCAGTAAAAAACATTTCCTTACTGAGGAAACCATTAAATGGTGGTAATCCAGCCATCGAAAAGCCACCAATGACCGCAATTGTAAAGGTTACTGGCATCAATGCCATCAAGCCACCTAAACGACGAATATCGCGCGTTCCTACTTCATGATCGACTATACCGACCATCATGAATAACGCACCCTTAAACGTGGAGTGATTAATAAGATGGAACAACGCCGCAAAACTTGCCTGTGTATAGAGAATTGAACTTTCTGCATATCCGAAATAATGTCCGACTGAGCCAAGACCCAATAAGCTCATAATTAATCCAAGTTGACTGACCGTCGAATAGGCTAGTAGCGCCTTTAAATCTGTTTGACGTACCGCATTGAATGAGCCCCAGAATAATGTCACAAGGCCGATGCCACTCACTAGCCAGAACCAAACAGCCTCTCCACCAAACACGGGAGAAAAACGGGCAACGATATAAATCCCGGCCTTTACCATTGTCGCAGAGTGTAGATACGCACTAACAGGTGTTGGTGCCTCCATCGCGTCTGGCAACCAAATATGGAAGGGAAACTGTGCAGACTTTGTAAAAGCCCCAATTAAAATAAGCAATAATGCGGGAACAAACAATGTATGCTCACGTATTACCTCTACGTTAGCCACAATGTCACGAATACTAAACGTTCCTGATGCGACATACAGCATAAGAAAACCAGCTAACATTGCAAGTCCACCAAAAACAGTAATGGTCATAGCTTTTCGCGCACCAGCACGTGAAGCTTTACGATGATGCCAAAATGCAATTAGAAGGAACGACGACACACTCGTTAATTCCCAAAAGGTATACAGCACCATTAAATTATCTGAAAAAACGACGCCAAGCATTGCGCCCATGAATAGTAATAAGTAGCAGTAAAAATGATGAAGTGATTCTTTCGTTGATAAATAAAAAATAGAATATAAAATGACTAAACTACCTACACCGGTAATCAGCAAAGCAAAAATCATACTGAGTCCATCAAGGTATGTTGTGAAATTTATATCAAAAGAGGGAATCCACTCATATGTATGGATAAACGTTTTACCCTCGGCAATTTGAGGAATATACCTTGCGAGTAAAAGAAACAATATGATTGGAACGGATAAAACAAACCAGCCAAGGTGGGCAACACGCCTTAGTCGCCTGTAGAGCAGTGGAATAAGTGCAGCACAAACAAATGGGAAAAGTATCATAATGAGAACTATAACCAAAGGAAGACCTCCTACTAACTGAACTAACATATCAGAATTTCTCTTAAAATTGGATTTATATCTCGTACTAATGACTATTACTTCAAAACGAAGAGTAGCGGGCGATTAAGCACCCGTAAGTACTCGATAGATACAACTAATAATAGCTGGGCATATTGAAAATCCCTAACAATTAAAGTTACAATTTATCAAGACACTTGACTATCTATTTAACTCACTGCATAATAATGTGGCATATAGAGGCAATTGGTTTAAATGCACGTAATGCATAAATCAAATAACTGTAGCGCATGGAGATAAGCCTATTTCTTCAAGGGTTTTCCGATATATCGTAAATAACTTTTATACAGTATTAAGTATACATTATAAATGTGCATAATGCACTGTAACTGCATCAGTTTTAGCTGTTTTAGGATATTTTTTTCAAAACAGCAGTAGAAAGAACAAAATAACAAAAGGATAAGAGGTGTGATTTTTTTATGAAGCATGTAAAAGGGAGATTAGATGAAAGTATTTTAGTTTGCGTTTATTACGGTCTTAATGGTGAGCGCTTAATTCGTCGCGGTCATAAAATGGCAGCGATGCTCGATTGCCCACTCTATATTCTTTCAGTCGATTCTGAACCCCTTGATGCATTTGACGTGGAGAAATCCAGTTACATTGATCAGTGGAAAGACCTATCAGAAGAGCTTGAGGTCGAAAAATTTATTTTGTTAGATAATGAAAAACGTCCTATACAAAAAGTCATTGCTGAAGTGGCAAAGAATTACGGTATTTCACAAATCATCGTAGGTCAAAGTGCACAAAGTCGTTGGGAGGAAATTACAAAGGGCTCATTCCTGAACGTTCTTTTAAAAGAAGTTCCTTTTGTAGATTTCCACATCGTAGCGGTTCAACGCCCTACTGAAGATGATGCAAATGATACATATGAAAAAGGTGTACGTGCTTACTTAATTAAAGAGCACGATGACTTTAAGGTGGCATTTACATGCCCTAAATATGTTTCGATCGAGGGTATTTTCTTCAAAGAAATTGGCACCGACTTTGACAACGGTATTTTCAAATTCACGTATAATGATAAAATGCATGAAGTTCATATTTCAGAAGGCTTCGTTATTGATAAAGGCAATCTCCCAGCAGAATTTTTATCACCATTACGTCAATAAAGTGAAACTTCAATCAGTGGGGTTTTCTCCATCCCCTACTGATTATTAATGCGGGATAAAATAAAACACGCCTTTTATATAGAGGGCGTGTTTTTCGTCTATGCTTTCGTTTTCTATCCATCGATTTTTATGTTCTATCCGCCACTTGTCCTATTCTAGCCGTCTGAGCCTTATAAAGGAGCTGTTGCAGGCTTATCCTTTGGTAAGAAGAACGCCACAAGCAATAATAACGGCAGTATCGAAACGACCATCATTGTAAAATCAATACCCTTATGATCCATCAGCACTCCAATTACCATCGCACCGATCGCACCCATACCAAATGCAAAGCCCGTTGTTAAACCGGCCATTGTCCCAATTTTTGACGGCACAAGCTCTTGTGCATAGACAACCGTTACTGAAAAGCTAATCATAATTAGTGTGCCTATAATCACTAAAAATATCATTGCAGCCCATAAAGGTACATACGGCAACGCTAAACAAAACGGCATTGGCACAACAACTGATAAGAGGATCACATTTTTTCTGCCAATACGGTCTGATAATGAGCCACCAAAAAATGTCCCAATGACCCCAAAGGCCATAAAGGTGAATATTAAAATTTGACCAAGGCGTAAATTCACATCATAATGATCCATTAAATAAAACACATAGAAGCTCGTAATATTGGTTGTATAAAATGATCGTGCAAAAATAATAGTAAATAATAATGTTAACGCAATGCCCACCTGTTTTTTTGTAAGTGGTGGCAAAGATGACACCAAAGTTCTTTTTTTCTTCGATGTCCGTTCTTGCTCAAGTTGCTTCTTATACCATTTGGCTATCTTACTTAATAAGAATATGCCGAAAGTTGTTAATACTAATATAAACGCGGCTCCACGTTGTCCAAAAATATCTAAAATATAAGCACTTATTAGCGGCGCAAGTGCTTGACCAGAGTTTCCTCCCACTTGATAAATAGATTGTGATAATCCTCTTTTAGAACCTGCCGCCATAAATGATACACGTGAGCCTTCCGGGTGAAATATCGCTGAACCAAAGCCTAAAAATAATACAGCTATAATAATTACCCAGTATTGAGTTGTAAATGCCAAAATGATAATGCCGATAAATGAGCTAATCATACCGATTGGTAATGCATATGGCATCGGCTTTTTATCACTGACAAAACCGACAACTGGCTGTAAGGCAGATGCAAATATATTTAATACAAACGAAATAAGTCCTATTTGCGTGAAGGTTAAACCCAAATCACTCTTTAGAATTGGGAACATCGCTGGAATAACTGCCTGCATCGTATCATTGATAAGATGGGCAACACCAATAGCAATCATTATCGGATAGACAGGGTTGTTAATGTTTCCTATTTGTCTGTTCATTACTGTCATCACACTTTCTAATCTTTCTTATTGTTCGTAATTGTCGCATACAATCACTCTTTTTGCACAAGCTATGCAACGACAGCTATAAAAGGAGTTGATGATTGTATGGAAAGTTTTTTTCATGCTAATTTTTGGGAAATGATTCTTCGTACTACACTTTCATTTTTTGCGTTACTTATTTTGGCCCGTATTCTTGGAAAAAAACAACTTGGTCAATTGACATTTTTCCATTACATCACAGGGATTACATTCGGATCGATTGCATCAGAAATAGCCTCACAGCATGAAACACCTTTTTTAGACGGACTCATCTCACTTATTTGGTGGAGTGTTTTGACATATTTAATGACTATTATGACTATCAAATCTGCAAGAGCGCGAGTGATTATAGATGATAAACCTACCATCGTTATTAACAATGGTCTAATTCTTGAATCAGCGCTGAAAAAAAGCCGGCTTCATATGGATGAACTAACAATGTTATTACGTGAACAATCGGTTTTTTCTATACAAGATGTGCAATACGCACTTTTTGAAACAAATGGTAAGCTAAGTGTCTTACCAAAACCATCTGAGCAGGCCGCTACGAAACAAGATGTCAAAGCAGACATTACGCCGCCTACTTATATGCCAACAGAAGTCGTTTCAGATGGGCAACTTATTTACGAAAATTTAGTCGAGCTTGAGTTGACAGAAGATTGGCTCACGAAAAAACTGAAAAAGCAAAATGTTAACTCAGTTGAAGATGTCTTTTTTGCTCAGGTTCAAGCAAATGGCTCCTTATATATCAGTCTTAAAGACAAAGCAAGACGTTCAAGCCCTTAAAAGCTTGTCCTGTTTTGCTTAATCTACTTTCATAATGTCTAACGGTGTCACAATACCAATTAATTTTTGTTGTGGTTTCCCATGCTCCGTAATCAATAGTGCCTCAAAACGGCGCCCCCGCTCGACACCCTGCTTAAAAATTTCCTCTGCCTCATATATCGTTATGTATCTACTCACAAATTTGTAATTCACTCTATTTTTTTCATGCATTAATATATCATGTAATGTAGGCACCTGTTTTGGTATTTGGTTACCTCCCATCATCGTCGCAAGCCAATTAGCAATACCTACTGTTGTAATAAGACCTTTAAATTGATCTTTATGGTACACAGGAAACTGTGTAAATTTACGATTACGGATAACTTTCAATACATGTTTTAATGAATCCCTTTCTTGAAAAACATGTACTTTTTTACGAAACATTTGACCGACAAGTGTCGGTTTTGCAAGCGTAGTATCCATATATTCAATTCGTTCTACCACATCTACATGAGGCTCAGCAATTACATATTCCATCGATGTACGATGATGGACAATTGCATTGCGTAAATCCGCATAGGAGCGTAAATCATCTTCATATTTACGTACCAATACATCCTTCTTCTTTGCTTGATCTATAAGACGGTAAAAAGGCATAAAATCCTTCACACCAACGATATCCCTTAACCGGTGATCAATTCGGTTAAAAGCTGTGAGAAATCGATCGGAATTTTGCGTAACCAATCTTATCACCTATCTTCCTATTATTATCTTATATTTTCCGATTTATTTGACAAATTTCGAGTTATAGCTTCATTATATTCCTAAGTTATGGATATTCCAAGAAAAGTTAAAGTTAAAATGTCTCTTAATCCTTAAACCGAATGATTACCATATCTCCATACACAAGTGGTTTGTCCTACACTAAAAATGCCACTTTCTTTTAATGGAAAGTGGCATTCTCTTTGAATTGAATATAAACCTTATTTTTATAGTCTACTAGATAACTCTATTCTCATGTTATTTTGCTTGTCCACCTGGCGACATACTCAACTCGGAATTTTTCCCTGCTTTTACGAGGAAACTGCTTGCATAGGAAGGAAACTTTTGCTGTACTTCACGTGCTAGTGCTAATACTGCATCTAAATCGATATTTGTCGCAATGCCCATTTCCTCAAAGCCATGGATAATATCCTCTGTCGCAATATTCCCAGTTGCTAGCGGTACATATGGACAGCCTCCAAGACCTGCAATCGAGCTATCGAAATCTCGAATGCCTGCTTCGTAGCCTGCAACCGCATTGGCAAAAGCCATCCCTCTTGTATTATGAAGGTGTAGAGAAAAGTGGAAATGCGGGAATTTCTCACGTAATGTTGTCACGATTTCCTTGATTGCATAAGGGTTCGCCATACCTGTTGTGTCGGCCAATGAAATATCAGTAATACCCATTTCGTCATATTTCCCGCATAGCATAATATGTCGTTCAATTGGCACATGCCCTTCATAAGGACAACCAAATGCCACCGAGATAGAACCTGATACTTTTATTCCCGCCTCCTTACAACGTCGTGCAATTTCAGGGAAATCTTTCATTGCATCAAGCGTTTTCGCATTGGCATTGTGTAAGCTATGCGAATCTGTGGATGACAGCATTAACTTGACTTTGTGTACGCCAGCCTCAATGGCACGATCTAGTCCCTTTAGGTTCGGAATTAACGCTCGAAAGATGACATCTGCATCACGACGCACACCTTTTAACACTTCACTCGCATCGCTAAGTTGTGGTACAGCTTTTGGATGTACAAAAGAAGTAACTTCAATCTGAGTAAAGCCACAGTCGATTAAACGATTGATGACATTGACTTTTTCTTCTGTTGGTATGTTTTCTTTAATGATTTGAAAACCGTCGCGCGGACAAACTTCTGTAATCGTTACTGAATCCAACATATAATCCTCCTTTATATAACTTCCTTATTTTTTAAACTTTTGATTTCTTCATCTGTTAAGCCGATCAGTTCTTTTAAAATATGTTCATTATGTTCACCTAAGTCTGGTCCCACATTCATAATAGCTCCTGGTGTTTCAGAGAATTTTGGCACAACCCCTGGCATTTTGATTTTACCTAGACGTGGGTGATCGATTTCTACAATATTTTCACGAGCCTTGTACTGCTCGTTGTTAAAAATATCTTCTATACTAATGATTGGGCTAATCGGTACACCAAATTCATCGAGCTTCTTTTGTAGCTCATCACGTTGATAGGCTTTCACCCAGTCCGCTACAATGCCATTTGTTAAATTAAAATTTTCAAGGCGAACTTTATTTGTATAGAAACGCTCATCCTCTAGCATATCCTCGCGGTTCATCGCAGCAGCAAGGCGTTCAAATGTACGATCTGAACTTGTTACTAGTACAACCCAGTGTCCATCCTTCGTTTGGAATGTCCCCGCCGGACTCGAGTGCCCACTTAAGCCTGGCGATCGCTCTTTAATAACGCCATTTTGGTCATAGTCTGCTACAAGGAACTCCATCATGCGAAACACCGATTCATATAGACCAATATCGACCATTTGTCCTTTTCCATCGTTGGCATCACGGTAGTATAGTGCTGTGCTCGTTGCAAACGCAACATACACCCCTGTAATGTAGTCTACTAATGAAAAGGACGGACTAATCGGTGGACGATCTGTATAGCCATGCAAATAGGTAAAGCCACTAAAAGCCGTTGCTGGTGTACCAAAACCCGCTTTATGTGCATAAGGGCCTGTTTGTCCATAGCCACTTACACGCACGAGAATAATGTCAGGATTTGCTGCTTTTAATATTTCATAGCTAAGTCCCCATTTTTCTAATGTACCGGGTCTAAAATTTTCAATGATGACATCTGACTTAGCAATCAGTTTTTTTAATATCGCTTGCCCTTCTTCACCATGTAAATCGAGTGTTAAAGATTTCTTATTACGTGCAAGCGCTGGCCAACGAAGAGGTTCATCCCCTTTAAACGGCCCCATGCTACGTAGAGAATCCCCTCTATTAGGCATTTCAATTTTAATGACTTCTGCGCCAAAATCCGCTAATAATGTTGCTCCAAATGGCGCTGCAATCATCGTCGATAAATCTAAGATCCGTATTCCCTTTAATGGTCCCATTCCCATTGAAATCCCTCCTACTACTGATTAATGGCATCATTTATCATTGATTAGGTCATAGATGCGCTTCATTGATGGTTGCTCTTCTATCTGCTCGATAAAGGAGATAATTCTCGACGCACCTTCTTTAGACAGAATATTCTGACTGTTTTTAGTGAACTTGTTGACTAATTCTTGCATATTTAACGTACTATTTGGTCCACCAACTGCATTCAACAAGGTTTGCTCAACGATTGTGCCATTTGTCATGAGGATTGAGACCTTTGCTGCCATTTCTGTTGGATAATTTACATCAAATATCGGGTCATGCTCGACTTTGATTTTCGTAGCAAGTGCACGAATTGTTTCATCTAAATACGCCTGTTCTTGAAAAACTGTATGGTCAGTGCGATGCAAATGATACCATGACGCTAAAGCAAACGGTATGCTAAATTTAGATGAAAGAATGTTTTCCGTTATTTGTTTATTAAGAGTCGATGCGCGTTGATATGTCGAAATGTTTACATGTGCAATATCCGAAATGCAGATATGATACTTTTCAATCAATGATTGGAAATTTTCAAGTGGTACATGAACATAACGACAAAATGCATGCTGTTTAAAATAGTTCTTCTCAATTGCATCAAAGGATGTTTCAAGTGGTTCCTCAACATCCATTGATGACCCTAATAATTGAGAAAAAATATACGTTGTATTGCCATTAGGTGCTTCAAAGCCTGCTTGAAGTAAGTGCCAAGCTTTCACTGCACCTTCAAGAGCTTCAGCAACGTAAACATTACGAATACTTGAGCCTTCCAGTGCCGCTTCCCATTTTGTTGGCGTAGCAAAGGTTGCAGCTATATCAATCAACTTTCCCAGTTCTTCTGTCGTCGCTCTTTTAGCAATGCCATAAGCAACGGCAGCACCTAACACACCCCATGTACCATGTGCATGTAAACTCGGTTTTAACGTTGTAATTTTTCCAAAGTGTGTACAAAACTCATAGCTTTTTACTAAGTCCATTAAAAAATCTTTGCCCGCATAGTGTGGGTCTTCTTGTGCATGCAATAATAGCATCGGTACAACGTGGACAGCTGGGTGTCCTTTACTCCATTGGTTGCCTTCATCTAATTCAACTGCAACAGAAGCTACACCCATTAAAAATGCTGCTGATAGTTTATTGACTTTTTTATCGGATGCAATAAGTGCAAAATCTCCTACACTTATGGATGCAAATTGTTGTACAAGCCGTTGCTGTTCTTTTTCATTCATCCCCATAATTAGTGTACCAATTGTATCTAATAAAACTTTTTTTGCCGCTATCGTATTTTCTTCTGTTAATTGAAATGAACGATTCATCATTTTCTCTGCAATGGAACGCATAATTTAGCCTACTTTCTATTCAAAATAGCCTACATATTTAGAAATCATCTTTGCACTTTCAATACATTTTATTTTCAAAAACGCTGTTTTTTCTTCTGATATTCTTTGCAGGGGTCCTGCAATCGTGAGACCTGCAATAATCGTGCCATTGATTCCTAGAATCGGTGCGGCAATCGCATAAGTACCGACAATACGCTCCCCTTGCGTAAATGCATAGCCATCTCTACGAATTTGCTGAAGTTCATTTAAAATCTTTTTTATATTAATCTCTTCATCTAGCTGAACTTCCTTCAAAATACGAATTTGCTCCTCTTCTTTTAAAAATGCTAGCAATACTTTTCCAGAAGCACCTAAGTGAGCGGGCTTTCGTTCACCTACCCGTACAAAATTCCGAACATCTAATGGCGAATCAATTTTTTCCACACATACACGGCTTATGCCATCGAGTATATTTAACTCGACTGTTTCTTGCGTTTCCAACATCAGCTTACGCATTTCGGGTAAAGCAATATGTCGGTAATCGAGATGGTTTTGATAAATACTCCCTAGTCTAAAAAATTGATAACCTAGTGAATATAAGTGAGTCGCATCATTTTTGATGATATAACCATCCAGCTCGAGTGTATTTAAAATACGGAAAATCGTACTTTTTGGCATTTGTAATTTTTGTTGGATTTCTTTAATCGATAATTCTGGTGTGTCTAATGAAAATAAAGATAAAATTTCCATCATTTTTTCAATTGCTTTTATCAACCTGTCACCTACTAGTATTTGAGAGTTTTATTTTGTAATACCTAAATAAGATGCCTTAAGCGTTTCATCATTTAGTAGTTCTTGCGCAGTTCCACTCATTACGACTTCCCCATTTTCAATAACATAGCCACGATTAGCAAGCTGCAATGCCTGATTAACATTTTGTTCAACTAATAAAATCGTTACACCATTGTTTTTAATTTCTGAAATAATATCAAAAACTTGCTTTGTCAATAAAGGTGATAATCCAATAGAAGGCTCATCTAAAATCAATAACTTAGGTTCAGCCATTAAAGCGCGACCAATCGCTAACATTTGCTGTTGTCCACCACTCATTGTACCAGCAAATTGCGATGTTCGTTCCTTTAAAATTGGGAATAAATCATAACAATAATCCAAATTCTTTTTTAAATTGGCACGTGCTTTCCTAGTATAAGCTCCCATCTCTAAATTTTCCAGCACTGTCATATCTGAGAATAATTTTCGATCTTCCGGGACTTGTACTAATCCAGCTTTGACAATGTATTCAGCTGATTTTTTATTAAGAATTTGATTATCAAAATGGATGACTCCAGATTTCACTGGGATCAAACCTGAAATGGCACGTAATGTCGTAGTCTTCCCCGCACCATTAGTTCCTAATATACTTACAACCTCACCCTGATGTACCTCGAAACTTAAGTTACGTAAAATATTCAGATTGCCATAACCTGCGTTTAAATTTTCGACTTTAAGCATGTGTAACAACCTCCCCACCTAGGTATGCTTCAACAACACGTGGATCTTTCGTTACTTCTTCTGGTGCACCCTCTGCAATTTTTTCACCAAGATGCATAACGACTACACGGTCCGATAATGTCATAACAGCTGACATTAAATGCTCAATGAAGAAAATCGTCACACCGCTATCGCGAATATCTTTGATTAGTTCGATAAATTCATTTACTTCCGTTGGATTTAACCCAGACATAACTTCATCCAGGAACAAAATCTTTGGCTTTGTTGCTAATGCGCGGGCAACTTCAACCTTCTTTTGCTCCGCGAACGTTAAATCCTTCATGCGATCATGCGCTTTATGTGCCATGCCCATGTATTCAAGTTGCTGCATCGCGATTTCACTGGCTTCTTTGTATGTGCTCACCTTATTAAAAGCACCTACAATTACATTTTCCAGTAGCGTTAAGTTACCGAATGGTTGAACAATTTGGAACGTCCGCGCAATACCACGCGCACACATATATTCGGGTTTTAAGCCATGAATAGACTCACCATTTAATGATATCTTTCCCTCCGTGGGTGTATGGTAGCCACAAATTGAATGGAAAAGCGTCGTTTTACCAGCACCATTGGGACCGATTAAACCAAGGATTTCACCTTCATTTAATTGTAAACTAACATTATTGACGGCTACTAGACCTGAGAATCTCTTCACAACATTTTCAAGTTTTAGCAATGTCATTAGCTTTCCCCTCCTTCTTCAATTTACGCAAACGTATTTTTTCTTGGAACCAACCAACTAAACCTTCTGGTAGGAATAAAATTACTAATACTAAAATTAAACCGTATACCATTAAATGAACCCCAGCAAAGCCACCAAAAAAGTGAGATGTTAATTCACCAAGTGGTACAATAATTAAGGCACCCATGAATGGCCCTAAAATGGTTCCCATTCCTCCTAAAATGGCTGGTAGAATAATAGATACGGACACATCGTTTCCGAATGTTGTTGGTGGGTCAATGTACAATAGGTATTGTGCATAGAATGTACCGCCCACAGACGTCAGCGCACCACTAATTGCTATCGCCATCATTTTATTTTTAAACGTATTTACTCCCAATGATTGGGCCGCATCTTCGTTTTCACGAAGGGCAATCAAGTTAAAGCCTAAACGTGATTTACTGATGAAATAAGTTATGAGTGTCACGATAATCGTTAATACTAAAATCACATAGAAATAAGTTATACGAGATTCAAATTGGAACATAAGCGGATTACTTCCAATCGGTAATAAAATTCCTAATGTTTTATTGAAGTAATCCATATTTTGTACGATGATTCGTAAAATCTCAGCAAACGCAAGTGTCCCTAACGAGAAATATGCGCCCCGTAATTTGTAACGGAATGAGAGGAAACCGATTAATAAAGCAATTAATATCGCCACAACTGCACCTATAATCATGCCAATCCAAGGTGAAATATTATACTTTACTAGTAAAATTGCCGATGCATATGCACCCGTACCAAAAAATATAGCATGACCAAATGAGAACTGCCCTGCATAGCCACTTAAAATATTCCATGCCTGACTTACTAAAGCATAATACAAAATCAAGATACCCATATGAATGTAATATTGGTTATCGGTAAAGAGTGGAAAAAGAGCAATAAACACAACGGCAATCAGGTATAAAATATATGATTTTTTCATCGTGTTTTACCTCCAAACAAACCATTCGGCTTCAGTAATAGGATGAGAATAAAGATCAAATATGTCATTAAATCCTTTAAGCTACCCGGTAATAATACGCCTCCTAATGCCTCACTGACACCTATTAAAATGCCTCCTACTAAAGCGCCTAAGAAGTTACCTAATCCACCTAATACTACAACAACGAAAGCTTTTAAAATAAAGCTTGCCCCTACAGTTGGGGATGTGTAGAAGAATGGTGTAAGTAATGTACCCGCGACACCTGCTAATGCTGCACCAATCCCAAAAGCAATATAATTAATACGTTTAATATTAACGCCAACAAGTGATGCACCCTGGCCGTTGATAGACGTTGCACGAATCGCGCGTCCAATAAATGTCTTTTTTAAGAAAAAGAAAAGACCGATTGCTAAAAATACCGCGAATACAAAGGCAATTAATTTTGTCGTATGAATATTTAAATTAAAAAGAGAAATTGTTGCAGGTAATCCATCGACTGTTACACTTCGGAAATCTGGCTTAAATAAAACTAACGCTAAGTTTTCAACAAATAATGTAATCCCGAGCGTAACTAATAACTGATTGTGATCTGGAGCATCTGCCATACGTTGAAGTACACCACGTTGTAATCCAGCGCCAATAAAGAATAGTGCAACCGCACTTAATGGTAAAGATAAATATGGATTTAATCCCATTAAATCAAAACACCAATACGTGACGTACATTCCAAGCATCATCAGAGCGCCTTGTGCGAAGTTGATGATTTTCATAACACCGAAAATCAGCGTTAAACCAATTGCTACAAGACCGTAAATTCCTCCCATTAAAATGCCATCAATCAATGATTGAAAAAACAATTCTGCACTCATGCTGTCTTCCCCCCTTTGTTCATTTCATCCCTAAATCAATTTCGCCTTGGCGTAATTGCGTCCGGATTTTGAATTGTTCCATTTTTAGGAAGTCAACCTAAAACCGTCACTTCCTGTGACAACGGTTAACTGACCTGCATCGGTAAAAACGCCACGTCCTATGGCATTACCGAAATGACCGACATCGTGTCGGCCTCGTGCAGGCCTCCTTTCAAAATCTGTGACATCCGCCGGAGGCTTTGGGTCAATATGAAGATAAATGGGAGAACGCTTCTATCGAGTTGTGGATCATAAGCGTCCCCCATTTAGAACACCGGTAATTAATTTCGTGGATATACTGGCTCAACCTCTAAGTACTCTGCTGGTCCAACTACCTTTGATGCGCCATCTGTGATTTGGTTTAATACTGCTTTTGCATTTATGTTTTGACCCTTTTCATCAAACTGAATTGCTTCTTGAGGCAAAATATGATCCTCTAAGTTTGTTTCTGTTAATGCTTTACGGATTGCTTCTCGATCTGTTGATCCCGCACGTTCAATAGCATCAAGTAAAACCGTTGTCGCCATGTAAGAGTACGCTGCGTTTGGTCCCATTTCACGACCATATGCTTCTTTATACTTCGCTTTTACATCATTTGCTAAATCACTATGTGGATTAATTGTGTAGTTAACATCCATCAATAAATTGTTGATTGATTGATAATCCGTAATAAATTTTGCATTACTAAATGCACCGTTAGCTACCCCTATAATGGCGCGAGGTTTATAGTTAGAGTTTTGAATACCTTCCACTAGCATTACCCCATCACGAAGATATGTTGTTACCAACACGATATCTGGCTTACTTGCAGAAATTTTATTGATTGTTGATGATAAATCAGCTGTCGAAGATGCGTGTGGTAAAACATCTAAAATGTCTAAACCATAGTCTTTTGCATTGCCCTTGATGGCCTTTGCAATACTTGTACCGAATACACTATCTTCATGTACGATTACAGCAGTAGATAGTTTTTCCGTTGCATTTTCATTTAAATCTTTGAAATACTTTAAGAAATCGATGGAAAATGAACTTGCTGCTGGTTGTAAACGAAAAGTATACTTAAAACCACGTTCCGTAATTTCATCCGCTGAACCAATATCAACGATGAATGGTAAACGTGAACGCTCTGCTTCTTGAGTTGCTGGTAACGCTACACCACTTGAGTAAGCACCAACAATGCCAACTACACCTGCACGATCAAGTTTTTGTACTTCCGAAACCCCTTTCTCTGGTGAACCCTCATGGTCTGCCTCTACCAATTCAACAGATTTATTTCCTAATGATTGGATACCGCCTGCATCATTTTTTTCCTTAATTGCTAATTTCACTGCATCTCGCATTTCTTGACCTTCTAATGCTAAGCCACCACTTAATGGATGAAGTGAACCAATTTTAACTGAATCCCCTTTGCCTGCTCCATCACCACTGTCACCCGATGTTGAAGCGCCGCTGTTACAAGCTGCTAAAACAATAGTTAAGAAACATAACATGAATACAACTGACCATTTTTTCATATAATACTACCCCTCTCATTTTTAAAATCTATTATTTAAGAATGCTAGATTGTACGATGCACAAATTTCCCTCGGCCGTTTTCTTTGATTGCCTTACCATCAGCTACAATAATTTCTCCACGACTTACTGTAAAAGTTGGCCAACCAACTAACTCCCATCCGTCATACAACGAGAAGTCACAACTTTCTGACATTTCTTTTGCCATTAATGCCTTTTTCGTTTGAAGATCAACAATCGCAAAGTCTGCATCCGCCCCCACTTCAATGCGCCCTTTCGAGGGAAGATTATACGATTCTGCTAATGATAACGACATAATGTCAGCAATACGCTCTAACGGAATATCACGTTTGACATAACCCTCCGTCAGCATTAATGGTAATAGACCACCTGCACTTGGGAAACCGAATAATGTCTCCCATGTATCACCGGATTTACCTAGTTTTTTTTCTAAACTACTCGGTACATGGTCTGTCCCTATAGCATTAATAAACCCTGTTCGAATACCATCCCATAGTTTTTCACCGTCTTCTCGTTTATGAACAGGTGGTCCTACTTTTGCTTTAATGCCTACCTCATGCTCGTCGTGTAGTAATAAATAATGTGGACAAGTCTCTACCTTGACATTGCCCTCGGTTAGCCATTGCGACTGTTTCAGCACCTCAACACTATCGCCTGATGTTAAGTGCACAATATATAGATTGCCATCATAAACTTTGTTCATATAAAGTGAGCTGAGTAAAGATTCTGCTTCTGCATGCCCAGGGCTTGTCTTGCTCCATGTTGATAGCCCTTTGTTCTCGTCTTCCGCTTGTAACTGGGCTGTTAGTTTACGATTAATATCCATGTTTTCGCAGTGTACAGCCAGTAAAAGCTTTGGTGATACTTCTTTGAACTTCGCCAAAATGCGACCTAAATCATAGGCTGATAAATCTATACCGTCTGTAATTTTGAACTTATCGTTTAACTGACGTTCATAATTGCGGAAGAATTTAAAGGATGTAATGCCTTCCTTGTCAACTAGTTCTTCTAATTCATCTAAGTGCTGTTCTTTCAAAATACCTAAGCTATATGTGAAATCAATGTACGTCCATTTCTCAACATCTTTTTTCACCTTTGGAAACCACTCTAAGTAACTTACTGGCTGACGGTCAAAGTTAACGACCGTTGTAATACCAGAAATGGCATGCTGCTTCGTATCTAAAAAATCTTGTTCTATTGAATTGTAAATTCCTAAGTGCTGATGGGCATCGATAACACCTGGTAAAATATGAAGCCCTGTTGCATCAATTACCTCTGTAGCTTCTGCTACTTCTTCATGATCTAGAATGGCAACAATTTTTTCATTTTTTACGCCGATATTTGCTTTTCTCACGCCTACACGTGGCATGACAACTTCACCATTTTTAATGAATAAATCCAACATTTACTTCACCTCTTCCGACTCTTTTACCACGCTTCTCATATAAGACTCGATATCTGTCGATGGCACAACATCACAATATTTCATCCATAAATCCAGTAGCGCTGCTTTATGTGAAAGTTCAATGCGATCAAATACAGCGTCTTCTACAATGGCAACATTGAAGTTATGCGTCACCGCATCTACCGCAGTTGCACGAACACAGCCACTTGTAGAACCACCCACAATAATTAATGTATCAACTTGCAATTTTACTAAATAGCTAATGAATGGTGTACCAAAGAAAGCACTAGCATAACTTTTATCAACCACGATATCGCGATCAGTCGGCTTTAAGCATTCGACGATATCCGATGCGGGATTGCCATCTAAATATTTTGTTTGGTCTCTCTTTGCCTTTGTCGAGAATGAATCAAATTGAATCGTTTTCTTCTGCACATTGCGTGTATATAACACAGGAATTTCCTGAGCGTCTGCTAGCACCTTTAATTGCTCAATTTTACGAATCCCTTTCCAAGCGACGTCACCGCCTCCGCTTGGCCATTCATCTAATTGATCTTCAATCGGTGCATCAGCACCAATGTAATTGTGTTGTGCGTCAATAATGATAAGAATCGGCTTTTTTCCTAATCCGCGACTTTGACCATAGCCTCCTTTTTCAATGACTATCTTATCAATCTCTGTTAAAGCTGACTCCCAAATTCTTGTCATCATATTGCTCCCCCTTTTTCTTCAATCAATGACTCCACAATATGTAGTCCAGCAATGCGCCCAAAGCCCAATGCTGCAAGTAAGCCATTGCCCGACATATAACCATACGCATGATTGCCCGAAACACCGACTGCACTACCTCCAACAGCATAAACATTTGGAATTATTATTTCATTTGTATCCAACACCTGTGCACGTGGATTAATGAGTAATCCCCCTTGTGTATGGAATAATGCTGGAATTACTTTAATTGCATAAAATGGAGCTTCAAGATTTTGATCAAAAAAAACGCGACCAAAAGCATCTGCCTGTCCATTTTGTTGTTGTCGATAATCCAAGAATGTAAATGACAGCCGTTCGACATCGACTTGAATTTTCTCTGCTAAAACTTCAATTGTTTCCGCTGTTTTAAATGCTTCCATCTCCGCAATTTGCTTGTAATCCTCAATTGATAAAAGGTTCCTATGAATACGCTCATCATAAATAATATAACCGTATTGTTCCGGTTGCTTTAATACTTCACGCGCAAATTCTGAATAGCCTTGTGTTTCATTAGCAAATCGTTCGCCTAAACTATTTATATAGAATCCACCCATCATAACCGTACCCCAAGTTACAAGCAGTCCTGTATTTTCATTGATGGCTGCATGACCTTGATAAGCGGTTAAACTCTTGGTAGCAGCACCTACTTGAATCCCTGCTTCCATTCCTTCCCCTGTGTTCGCCTCATAGCCAAAATATGCTGCATCAGCGATTTCCGGGATATGCTGCTTCACAAGTTCTTTATTACCACCAAAGCCATTTGTCGCAATGACTACTTTTCTCCCTTTAATATATTGCGTACCTTCTGATGATGCGACTTGGATTCCGATGACATGGCCTGCATCATCTTGAATGAGTTTTTGCAGAGATGTTTGAAGTAGAAGGTAAATATTATCAAGTGCATTAACATTACGCTTTAGTTTCTTCATTAACTCTAATCCTGAACGACTTGGTGGTGCGTGCATGCGTAATGCACTGTGACCAGGATATTTAAATTCCGAAACGACAGACATTTTAATTTGCAAAGAATCATTCATCCATTCCACTAGCTCCCCTGACACTGTTGCTAATGCCTCCACCAGCACTGGATCACTTTCATGATGGTTTTTTATTAATATATCCGCCGTCATTTTTTCAACCGAATCATCAATATCTAATTGATGTTGGAATTTCGTATTACAAGCCGGAATCATGCCTGCACTCGCCGCGGTATTGCCAAGTAAATGCTCTGTTTTTTCAAATAATGCTACCTCTAGCCCTGCTTGTGCCGCTGTTAGTGCGGCGATTAAACCGCCGCCACCTGCACCTGCAATGATTACATCAACTTCTGCATCCCATTCCATGGAAACCCACTCCCCATCTGTTGATCTTTCTCTAAATTAAAAATAAAATGCTTAATTGTCTGCACACATTCTTCATCAAAGACCGCACGTAAATACCCTTCAGCTTTCTGAGTAATCATTTTATCTAAAAATTCAGTATTTTCATCTCCTGTTGCACCCTCAATATAATGTTCAAGCAATTTCTTACTATATTGAATCTTTGCCCTTGTTGCCCGAATAGATGGGAGGAGCGCATTAATGGATGGATCCTCCTTCACCATAATTTTACTGGCCAAGGCTTGTATATTCTCTTCAGTTGATGGATCCTCAACTTGATTGTAGATGGCTGTAGCAATAGCATATGGAACTGAAAACTTGCCAGCAAAGTGATTTGCATCATTTTGTTGATGTAGTTTCGCTGCATTCGCATATGTATCAATCACCACTGATTTTAAGTCGTTTACTGAGAAATTAGGGATTTTACGAATCAATTGTAGTACAGCATCGATTGGTCCATGGCAGAACCGACAGCTATCATAAAACTTAAAATAGGTTTTCTCCAGATAATACTTACTGAAATCTGTCTGGAACGCCTCTTTATGAAAGCCTGTGCCTATAATATCTTCATACAGACTTTCTACATTCTCTAGGTCACTTCCATAATCCGCTTCTAGCAAGCGTGGTAATAATGTTAGCGTTAAATTATTCAACCCAATTGCAATATTTCTCGCCTCATCTCCCTTGAAGATAGATTTCCACAATGTCGGAAAAGCAAATTGCGCTGCTAAACCTGCTGCACGAAGTATTGCGTCATCCTCTCGTATATTTAGAAGTTTCGCAAAGGCAAAACCTCCTCCAATCAAGCCCCAATTAGCATGAGGATGAATTTCAGGTTTTAAGTCGATAATTTCACCAAAACGCGCACTAATTTCATATCCCACAATAAACGATTCTAAAAATGCTTTAGACGTTGTTTGCCTTTCAATAGCTACTTGTAAAAGTGCTGGTAAAAAATGTGCGGATGGGTGCCCTTTTGCTAGCATATTACCTTCATCTAGTTCATTGGATACAAGTGTAACCCCCTGAACAAAACTAGCAAATGCTGCAGGTCCATCACGGAACTGCTGATATAATGCTGCTGTTCGCTCACTATAGCCATCATTTAGCATAATACTGACTGAATCTAAAATGACTAACTTTGCCTTTTCCTGAAGATGCTTCGGATAAGTTTCTAACGAAAAGGTTTTGTAAAATTTTAGAATTGAATCGTACATAGCTAGCCTCCTTGTTCCACATTATGGAACGCGTTTACTTTTTTCTTAATTCCACAATAATTCCTCCTTAAACTTTTTTCAAGCTTTTTTTATTTTTTTCTGCTTAATACATGCTTTATCTCATATAAACGCCTTTTTGTATTTATTAGAAATTTTAAAAAATTAAATTGACAAACTTCTATTGTTCCTTTTAAATTCAAATTAGGATAATCAAAAAATAGAAATACGTTCCGTATCGTGGAACGTTATGAGAGGGGTATTCTTTTGGGACAAACTATAATTGAGAAAATTGTATCGATTCATGCAGATAAGGAGGTCTTTGCTGGTGAACTCACAGTTGTAAATGTGGATTTTTTAATGGCATCCGATACAACTGCTCCTTTAGCCATTAAAGCATTTCAAAATATGGGTGGCGTACAAATTTTCAACGCCTCTAAAATGGCATTGGTTATTGATCATGCTTCACCTGCACCAAATCAGCGTATCGCTTCATTACATGACATGATGCGTGAATTCGCCAATGAACAAAACATTAAACTCTACGATGTTGGAGACGGGATTTGCCACCAACTGATGATTGAAAATGAACATGCCAAACCTGGTCAATTAATTCTTGGTGCAGATTCTCATACTTGTACATATGGGGCTATCGGAACATTTTCTACAGGGGTTGGTTCAACAGACTTAGCCGGCGCAATGTTAACAGGCCAAACTTGGATTAAAGTACCGGAAACCATTCTCATTAACATCAATGGTCCATTACAGCCGGGTGTATCTGCCAAAGATATCGTACTGTATGTTGTAGGAATTGTGGGAATTCAGGGTGCGACATATGATGCCATTGAGTATGCAGGCTCTACCATGTCTGATTTATCATTAGATAGCAGAATGACAATTGCGAGTATGTCAATAGAAATGGGTGCAAAGGCAGGCTTTATCCATACAACTGGTTTAGAGTTAGCTTATGCCTTTGAACATGTTTTACCTGATGCGAGTGCGACATACAAACGTGTAATTGACATTGATGCAAGCCAAATTACAAGCCAAGTTGCTGTTCCACATTCTCCTGATAATGTTAAATCAATTGAGGAAATTGACGAAATCGAAATTAACCAGGCATTTATCGGAAGCTGTACAAATGGCCGTTTAGAAGATTTACATGCAGCTGCTAATATTTTAAAAGACCAGCGTGTTCATCCAAAAGTACGCCTGATTATTGCACCAGCCTCACGTAAAGTATTTTTAGATGCAGTAAAGGATGGCACAGTAGAAATTCTAACAAACGCTGGTGCTACATTCTTACCATCAGGATGTGGTCCGTGTGTAGGTACACATTTAGGTGTACCAGGAAATAATGAAGTCATTGTTTCATCAACAAACCGTAACTTTCAAGGACGTATGGGCAATCGTGAGTCAAATATTTATCTTGGCTCACCTGCATTTGTGGCAACAGCTGCCTTGCATGGCAAAATTAAAAATCCACAACTGATATAAGGGGGTATTCAATATGAAAATCACAGGAAAATCACATGTTTATGGCGATAATATAGATACAGACCGTATTATTCCAGGGAAATATACTAAGACATTAGATTTACAATCATTGGCTGACCATGTAATGGAAGATTTAGATCCAGAATTCAGTAAAAAAGTAGAAAAGGGTGATATCGTTGTCGCAGGTGAGAACTTCGGTTGTGGCTCATCACGCGAGCAAGCGCCACTTGCACTAAAAACAGCTGGTGTTTCATTAATCATTGCAAAATCCTTTGCTCGTATTTTCTTTAGAAATGCTATAAATATTGGCTTGCCCATCATCGAACTAAAAGATTATCACATTCAGCCAGGTGACATCGTTGAAGCAGATCTAATTTCAGGTCTTGTTACAGTAAATGGAGAATCATATACAGGGACAAAAATGCCCCAAGTTATGGTGGATATTTTGAATAATAATGGCTTAGTAAATTATTTGGCTAAGCATAAAACATATAAGCTATGACTGAACATCTCCCTGTCCTTGAAGCATTGACAAAGCTTGCTGCTGACAATGTTGCGGATGGTGGAAAACCATACAGCGCCATTATCATAAAAGATGGTGTACAGATTGCCGCAGCTGCCAATCTTTCGCATAAAATACCTGACCTGACACAGCATGCCGAGCTGTTAGCCATTCAAAAAGCCTGTACCATTCTTAAGACGCCAGACTTATCAGGTTGTATCTTATATGCAAGTGCTCAACCTTGCCTCATGTGCCACACAGCAGCAAAATGGGCAAAAATCAAACAGATTTATTATATTGTACAACGTGAAAGCATCCCTCAATCGATGCTGGCCCAATGGATGACTTCGCCGTTGCCAGGAGAATCCCTCTCCTATCCTCCTGCCAATCGATTATTCTATTATTGGGATAAAAATCAACAATAACAAAAACCGAATGCTTCAAGAGCACTCGGTTTTTGTTATTGTTAGAACATTCTACAATTCAATATCTTTAGTTATGATAGCATCGTATTATTCATTTCTTCACGCTATGACTCTCTTGTTTGAGTAGTGCAGGTTAAATCTTTGTCATTGATGCATTCTTCTTCATTGTCAAAACGCCAATACTCATACATATTATCGTGATTACTAGCGTAATAGCTAAACTCCACCAGTAATCCGACATCTCCATCGTGCCACGAATCAGCTGTACACCATATGTCGGAAGTTTCCATGGTGTTACTGTCCAAAATACACCAACTAGGGCATCGATAATTTGTCCGACAAAAATAATGACAAATGCACTTGCTGTTGCAACAACAGTTGTAAACGCAGCACTCATCATCAAGGTCACTGCGAAAACAAATACTAACCATAAAAAGTACGTGCAAATACATGCAAGCAAAATCCCAACTTCAAATGTTCCATATAACACAGCTATATAGTAAACACTTGCCGAAAAACCAGCTACAATGCTTATAAAACCTATAGTACTCATCACAACAAATTTACTCATAAAGTATGCTCTAAAAGAAATTGGTCGTACATACGTTAAGGTCGCCATTCCGTTGGCCCGCTCCTTACTAATAGTCCCGACAAATGAGGCCATTAGTACCAGTAACCCGAACGTCTGAAACTGCCCAATGGACGCCTGTAATAAATCAGCTGTTCCTAATTCTGGCATCAACATTTCAAAACCCTCTGGTAAATTACCAACGGCCGATAAAATATCCATCATGTAGTAGTTCGTCAAAGGATCTGTCATACCAAGTAGTGCAAAAACAAGTGGTATCCATAAAAATTTCCAACTACGCCATGCCTCACGAAATTCTTTTTGAAGAAGTACGCTGAACCCATTCATACTCTTTTCGCCACCTTCATGAAAATTTCCTCAAGCGATGCCGTTTGTCGTGCCACTTTTCTCACAGTATAGGGACACGCACTTAGACGTTGTAATAACTGTTGCATACTCGGTCTTTCCTCACGAATATCTACATATACATAGCAACCCTGCGCTTTATTCATAAGCTCTGATTGACTAGCAAAAAGTCGCGCCTCTTCCTCCGTGCTAAATTCTACTATATAACAAGGCTCATCAAAACGTTGCCTCACCTCTCGCAATGTTCCCTGCTCCACAAGCTTTCCATCACGCAAAAATAATAATTGATCTGTCATTTCTTCAGCATCATTTAAAATATGCGTCGAATATAAGATCGTCGTCTCTTGTTGTAAACCTTTCAACAAATCTAATACTTCTCTACGCCCAACTGGATCTAATGCAGATACAGGTTCATCTAATAACAGTAATTTAGGCTTATGCACAATTGCCTGGGAAATACCAAGGCGTTGCTTCATACCACCTGAAAACGTCGCAATTTTTTTATTTAGAGCATTTTCAAGACCCACAAACTCTAATGTTTTTTGAGCCTCAACTTTCGCTTTTTTAGTAGGTACACCACTTAGCCTCGCAGCCATTTCTGTAAACTCTAGCGCACTTAACCATGGGTGAAACTGTGGATATTGTGGTAAAAAACCAATATTTGCACGCAAATCTTCACCTGACATTTCTACGCTACCTTTCGTTGGCTTTAATAAACCGGTTAACATTGATAACGTTGTTGTCTTTCCTGCCCCATTTGGTCCAATCAATGCTGTGGAGGTATGTTCGTCTAGCGTAAAATTGATGGTATCTACAACTGTTTTTTCTGCAAAGCGCTTTGTCAGCCCTGTCACCTGTAGTAGAGTCGTCATGATTGTTTTCTCCCAACTATAAAATAAGCAATAGGTCCAAGTAGATTGACAAATAAAATAATAAATACCCATAAAATCTTAGGACCATTCGTTGCATGAATTTTACGCAAATCGAAAAGTGCCACAACCACTAAAATAAATTGAACCACAATCAATGGCGCAATAACCGCCCAAGGCACTTTGGCTAACTCCTCCAACATACAAACCACCTCATTCTTTGTTATAATTTAACTATAACAAAGATTGTTCTAATGTGCATAGAACAAAAAAGCCCTTTTTAAAAACTATTCGAACAGTTAGAACTTTCCGTAAAATTATTTGTGCATCGTACAAAGGGAGCGCCTGGAACGGAAATCAACTGTTTCTTACTATTTATTCAAAAAGAAAAAGACTGTAGACAAACTCAAATTTCTTTGAGTTTGTCCACAGTCTGAAAAGATGTACAAAAACCAAGGTTGGTACATCTTCTTTTATTTATACAATTTCGTTAAAGCCTCCGACATATTTGGCCGAATCGTTACTTGTGGACGAGCTTTTTTCACAGTTAGCTCCGCTTCCTCTAAAGTATTCGCCAAGCCAAGTTCCATTAACACAGCAGTCGCTGCCACTCCCGCTCTGCCGCTACCACTACCGCAATGGAAAAATACCTTCTGACCAGCATCATAAACCGTAACGATTTCTTGCGCTACCCGCTCAATGGATGATGCTGCTTCTTGTTCTTCATCTGCTATCGGTAAATGCATGTACGTATAGTTTGCTTTTGCCTGTTCCTCAGCAGATAATCCATGAACACGAACGTCAATTACGACATCTACACACTCATTTGAAAATGCCGCTCCTACATCCTTTGCGCCACCAAAATAAAGTCGATCTTTTACTAACACATCATAGTTTTTCTCCATCATATACACGCTCCAAACTACTACTTTAGCAAATGCTTTATATCATTATAATATGGAAGAGCTGTTAATGCTCCAGCTTTAGTTGCTGCTAGGGCACCCAGCTTATTGCCAAAACTTGCACAGCGAACAAGCTCTTCCTCAGTTGTTGGTAGACCGTTGTAATGTACATCTCTTAAAACACCTGCCA
This sequence comes from Lysinibacillus sp. NPDC048646, assembly GCF_050272295.1. Lineage (NCBI taxonomy): Bacteria > Bacillati > Bacillota > Bacilli > Caryophanales > Bacillaceae > Lysinibacillus > Lysinibacillus sp. NPDC048646. The sequence goes on along the minus strand of NZ_JBNNLZ010000011.1, from coordinate 27,539 downwards.
TAAAGGCATCTCCAGCGCCTGTTGTATCTACTGGTACAACCTTTTCTGTTGGTACATGTATAACCTCGCCGTTCAATACTGCGTATGTACCCTCTTCCCCTACTGTTACTAAAATGATGGGTACTAAATAACTGTCTAATTGCTGAATTCCTTCTTCTAATGAAGTGGTTTCAGTTAAGAAAAACAGTTCATCATCCGTTACTTTTAAAATATCTACATTTTCGAAAAATGAAGTAATGGTTTCACGGCAAATTTCTTCACTGCTCCAACGTAATGGGCGTATATTGGCATCCATTGCGATTATTGCGCCTCTATCCTTCGCCATATCGACGGCAGCACGAGTTGTTTTCAGTGCAGTAGGGTGAAACATAGTGCCTGAACACACAATTAGTGCCGAAGCATGCTTAAAGGCTGCTTCATTTAATTGTGTTGCCTCTACTTGTAAATCTGGTGTCTCATCGACATAATCTTTGAATATACGCTCACATGCTTCTGTTAAATGTACATAGACGCCACTTACACGCTTCGCTTTGTCAAATACTGCATAATCTAGGCTTACCCCTTCTTTTACAAGGCCATCTCGAACGAATTGTGAAGCTTCGTCATCCCCAGTTATTGTAATCAGTGCTGAAGGCGCACCGATACGGCTAATACCAGCAGCTACGTTTACCGTAGCACCACCCATATATTTAGTAAAAGATGTGTTCGTCACATCATCTGCAATATAGTCAATAAAAGCATCTCCGTAGACTAAAATAAAATCCTTATCTTCCTTTGTCATTGTTGTCCTCCCGAAAGTCTGTTCATTTTAGATTAACACGAAACTTGATTTCATTTAAAGTTTTAAACTTTCGGAAAAATATTAAAAGAATTCTTCTTTAAAGTAGTGAATATTTCAAAAGCTTGTGACATCCTTTATCTTTGTTATACTTGCCTATAGAAAGGTAGGGATTTTGAAGATGAGTATTACAATTCGACAAGCGCAACTACAGGATGCCCATGCCGTTGTACCATTAATTATTGATGCTATTGGTGATATTGCAAACCGTTTAACAGGTGAACAAACTTTTGCGTCTGTTGAACAAGCACTTATAGTACTTTTCAAACGAGAAGACAACCGCCATTCCTATTTAAATACTTTTGTTGCTGTCAAAGATGAACAGGTCTTAGGTGTTCTTGTTTACTATAACGGTGAACAAGCCATTGAAATGGACGCTAATCTTGTGAGATGGCTCGAAGCAAAAAATGCGCCAAATATTGTCATCGATAAAGAGGCTCATGAAGATGAATACTATATAGATACAATTTGTGTGGCACCTGAAGCTCGTGGTAAAGGAATCGGCACATTGTTGCTACAATTTGCTGAAGAACAGACGAAAAAATTAGGTTTTAAAAAATTATCATTAAATGTTGAAACGCAAAAAGAAGACGCTCGTCGCCTATATGAACGTATGGGATATGTTATAACAGAGCCGTGGTCTATAATCGATGAACCCTTTCATCATATGGTGAAACAGATTTAGGATGTGAAATACACTAGCATGAAAACAAATTTATTTTATCCTCTATTGATTGTCATCGCATCAAGTAGCTACGGAATTCTATCGACAATCGTTAAAGTAGCGATGTTGCACGGCTTTACTTCAGCAGAGGCGGTATCTAGTCAATATATTATTGGCTTTATGTTGGTTGTGACTATTTTTATTGTTACGCAAAGACAGCTACCGAAACTTTCAAAAAAAGGTCTACTTATTTTGGTTAGTGCCGGAATGTTTACGGGCATTACAGGTATCGTATACGGTGAATCATTAAAATATTTACCAGCATCCCTTGCAGTTGTGATGCTCTTCCAATTTACATGGATTGGTTTATTGTTGGATTGTGCACTTCATAAACGTTGGCCAAGTCGACCTGAAGTGATGTCCCTCATTACTCTATTTGCTGGGACGATTTTGGCGGCTGGTATATTGAATGTAGATTTAAGCGGTATTGCTATACAAGGTTGGATATTTGGTTTTGCTGCTGCATTTACCTTTGCTTGCTTTATCCAGTTTAACTCTCGTCCTGTTGAAGGTATTACAACGACAGCACGTGTATTGATTGTTTCCTTCGTGGCACTTATTATGGTTAGTATTTTCTTAAGCCCTGAAATTGCGTGGAATGGAAAATTATTCCTAGGCGGTTTGTGGAAGTATGGACTAGCACTCGGACTTTTCGGTATTATTTTACCGATTTATCTATTTTCTATTGCTGTTCCTAAAGTCGGTGGAGCCCTGGCCTCCATTTTAAGTGCAATCGAATTACCTGTTGCTGTTACGGTTTCAGTAATTGTATTACATGAGCCGCTCACTTTTTTACAGGTACTTGGTATTATTCTTGTCATTTTAGGTATGATGCTTCCAACAATACTCTCTCAGTTACGACAAAAGAAAAGCACTTTTGAACCTAAAAGTGCATGACAAGCGTTAGCTATTACGATACGATTGTAGACTGGACCATCATTTTCCTACGAAGATTGAAAGGAATTCGAGTGTGTGGCACAATCACTTACATTTTAAAAATACAACTACTCCTTAAAAATGGGAATTCCCTTTTTTAAGGAGTTTTTTTGACATTTTTTTAAATTTCATTGATAACCATTATTTACATAGCTTATGATGACTAGAATGGTAGAATTTTTTAATTATTCTAACATTAATGCTCGTTGTAAGTATTATACTGCAATATGTAAGCTACACACTAAGTAGGAAGGGGAAGATGATTATGAAAAAAATGCGTATTTTCGGTTTTTTACTTGTGTTGATGCTCGCTGTCTTAGCGGCATGTAGTAGTGATGACAAAAAGGATACTACAAACGATGCAACTGATGGCGACAAGGCGGACGTAGAAGCAACTCCATCAGGTAAGCTTGTCATTTACACAGGGCGTGATGAGGAAATGGTGCAAGGCGTAATCGATCAGTTTAATGAGAAGTACCCGGATATTGAAGTGGAGTTTTTAACAATGGGCGCTCAGCAGATCTTAGAGCGTCTACGAGGCGAAAAAGCAAACCCACAGGCAGATTTTTGGTGGGGAGGTACGCAATCAGCGCTAATTGTCGGTGCAAATGAAGACTTACTACACGCATGGAAGCCTAGCTTTATCGATACAATTGATAGCAATTATAAAGATGCAGATGGTCGCTGGTTCGGTGAAATGTTACTACCAGAAGTAATCATGATTAATAGTGATCTACTAACTAAAGAATCAGGTCCACAAGATTGGGATGACTTATTGGATCCAAAGTGGAAGGATCAAATCTTAATTCGGGGTGTGTTAGCATCTGGTACGATGCGTACAATCTATTCATCCATGATTGTACGACAAGGTGCAGATTCACCCGAGAAAGGCTATGATTGGCTATTAAAATTGGATGCCAATACGAAAGAATATACACAAGATCCAAATGCACTTTATTTAAAGCTAACACGTCAAGAGGGCAGCATTTCTTTATGGAATTTGCAGGATATTTTGCTAAAGAAATATACGACTGACTATCCATTCGATTACATTTATCCAAAAAGTGGTGCACCACTTTTAGTGGATGGTGTTGCTGTCGTAAAAAATGCGAAAAATGTGGAAAATGCTCAACTATTTGTTGAGTTCTTATTTGAAAATGAAATGGTAACGAAATTAGCCAATGATTACTACCAAATTCCAACTCGCTCTGATATTGATAAAGCAACAATGCCTGAATGGTACCAGGAGCTAGATTTAAAAACATTTGATATTGATTGGCAGCTGATGTCTGATAAAGAAGCTGAGTGGATGGAGCATTGGGATACGAATATTAAAGGCAGTGGGAAATAGTAATTAAATTATTGATGTTTGTAGAGCCTCGAGTAATTTTTTTGCTCGAGGTTTCCTGTACAACTAGTTGTCAGTGAGAAAGGAGCATTCCATATGAAAAGTGTCAAAATAGAAAATGTCTCTAAGCAATTTGGTCAAGTGCATGGCGTAAAGGATTTAAATCTGACGATTAAAGCTGGTGAGTTTTTCACTTTCCTTGGCCCTAGTGGCTGTGGAAAAACGACAACATTACGTATGATTGCCGGCTTTTATTACCCTACCGAAGGCAAAATTCTTTTCGATGAACGAGACGTGACGTTACTTCAGCCAAATAAACGCAATATCGGTATGGTGTTTCAAAACTATGCTCTCTTTCCACATATGACTGTAGATGAAAATATTGCTTTTGGTTTACAAGTACGAAAGCTTTCGAAAGCTGAGATACAGCAAAAAGTTGACCGAATTCGGGGACTTGTACACTTAGAACAATATGGTAGACGCAAAATCAATGAGTTATCTGGAGGTCAGCAGCAACGAGTTGCGTTAGCACGAGCACTTGTTATTGAACCAGACATTCTATTACTCGATGAACCTTTGTCCAATTTAGATGCTAAATTACGTGAAGAAACACGTATTGAAATAAAACGTATACAAACGGATCTCGGTGTCACAACAATTTATGTAACGCATGATCAAATGGAGGCGATGTCCATGTCTGATCGCATTATGGTGATGGACAATGGATTCGTTAAGCAAATCGGTACACCGCAGGAGATCTATAATCGACCATTAAACCGCTTCGTTGCTGATTTTATTGGTGAAACGAATTTAATCGAAGCTACGATCGAAGGCGTTAATGGCGATGACATACAGGCAAAAACGGTGAATGGACTCATTTTTACTGGGCGAAAGCAACACAGCTCCCCTACTTTAACGCATATGATTGGAGACAAAGTGTTTATTTCCATTCGTCCTGAATCCGTTAACCTAGGTCCTGGTGAGAACGAACTTATTGGGAAAATTTCATTTGTCGAATTTACTGGGGTTAGTGTGAATTACATTGTCGACTTTATAGCGTTTTCTCTGAAAGTCATGATTATTAATACTAACGGTCAGTTAAAGCAAATTGGTGAAGACATCACCTTGCACATTGCACATGATTCACTGTACTTCTTAGGGGAATAGGAGGAAACCGCTATGGAAAAACCGCCTGTCAATTCTAATCAAGATACTGCATGGGCAAGGCTAACCCAATCAAAATGGTTTGTATATATTTTAATTTCACCATTTTTTTTAGTGTTGTTCGCCTATGTGGTATATCCCCTCTATCAAACTTTTCTTCAAAGCTTTACTGGCGATGATGCGCTCTCTCATTATAAGAAATTTTTCAGTCTTGCAAGTCCTGCAAACCTCGAGGCACTATGGACTAGTTTATATATATCTATCATCAGTGTTATTTGCTGTGCAATTGTCGGTGTGACCATGGCCTTTTTGTTGGAACGTTATGATTTTCCAGGTAGACGTTTGCTCGCTATTTTAGTACTGGTGCCCATGGCTCTTCCCCCCCTTGTAGGTGTACTTTCTTTTACCTTCTTGTACGGGGAGAGCGGTATTTTCCCACGTGCTCTTCAGCATTTGTTCGGTCTGGATCAAGTACCTTTTTCGTTAAAAGGAATCTGGGGTGTTATCGTTGTACATACATTCACCATGTACACATACTTCTACTTAACCGCTTCCGCAGCCATTAAAGGATTAGATCCATCCTTAGAAGAAGCAGCCACTAGCTTAGGTGCTGGGCGTATTCGTGTATGGACAAAGGTTATTTTACCTATGTTGACACCTTCAATTGTTGCCTCTGCGTTACTTGTATTTATGATCTCTATGGCATCCTACACAGCTCCTCTAATGTTTGGAGTAGAGCGCACGATGACGATGCAAATATACTTATCACGTACGAATGGGAATTTAGAAATGGCAGCTACTCAGTCCATGATTTTATCTTTTGTTTCTATTACATTTTTAATCATTATGCGTTGGTATCAAAACCGCCGCAATTATCAAAACTTGAGCAAGGGCATTAGCGTACATCGATCTGAGATGTCTTCAAAAAGCATGAAAATCTTAGCAACAATTGCATCTTTTGTCGGTACACTAATATTAATTTTGCCGATTTTAGTGCTTATTTTAATTTCTTTTTCGGTCGATGGCGCTTGGAAAACACAAATCTTGCCGACTGACTATACAGTCGATCATTATATTGCGCTCTTTACGGATGAACGGACATGGCGACCGATTTGGAATTCTATTCAAATGGGGGTTATTGCAACCCTCGGCAATATAATATTTGGAGTAGCGGCAGCCTACGCAATGGTGCGTTTGAATTTCAAAGGAAAAACGCTACTCGATATTTTGATTATGGTTCCTTGGGCGTTACCTGGAACAGTTGTCGCCGTCAATTTAATCGCCGCCTTTAGCACAGAAAATATTTTTGCCTTTAACCAAGTACTAATTGGGTCATTCTGGATTTTACCGTTAGCCTATTTTATTAGACATTTACCGCTAGTTTTCAGGTCAACCTCAGCGTCCCTTGTACAATTAGATCAATCTATCGAAGAGGCGTCAAGGAGCCTAGGTGCCACCTGGTTATATACATTCAGGCGCATCGTTATACCACTAACGTTTACTGGTATATTGGCAGGTACATTGCTAGCACTTGTCCAAAGCTTAGGTGAATTCGTAGCTTCTATTCTTATTTACAGCACTTCCACTATTCCACTGTCTGTTGCTATATTTCAAAAATTATATGCATTTAAGTTTGGAACAGCCTGTGCATATGGCGTCTTACAAATTTGTTTAATATTAATTGTTCTTATTATTTCTGAAAAGTTATCAAAAGGCAGTGCTGGCTCAGCCATTTAACTGTCAATCTATTAGGAGGCAATGGATATGTTTGAAGATTTCCGTAACAAAACACAGCAAGAGGATGGGATGATTTTCCCTTCTAATATTTATCGTAAAATTGTGTTGCAACCAGCTTATGAAGAAGCAAAGAAAAATTTTTTAACAATTATGCTTCAGATTAATATTGCACATTTAAAAATGTTAGAAGAACAAGGACTCGTAAAAAAAGATGAAGCACAACAAATCGGTATCGCACTAAAGAAACTAGATCTGAACTATTATCGTATAGAGAATTACAGCCCAAACTACGAAGATTTATTTTTTCGCATTGAAAATAAATTAATAGAATTTGCTGGCGATGTTGCTGGGAATCTTCACATTGGTAGGAGTCGTAATGATATGGGTATCGCCATATATCGCATGACTTTGCGTATGAAATTATTAGAGCTTATGCGTGAACTACTGATATTACGAGAGGATCTAATCGCCGCGGCCGAGGAGCACATCAGCACCATTATGATTGGGTATACACATACGCAGCAGGCACAGCCAACTACCTTTGCTCATTATTTAAAAGCTGTAATTGACCAACTCGATCGTGACTTTGAACGCATGCAAAATGTCTACAAAACAGTTAATCGTAGCAGTATGGGGGCGGCAGCATTGACGACTACTGGCTTTAATATTAGTCGTGAGCGTATGCGAGACTTACTGGCATTTGACGACATAATCGAAAATGCTTGGGATGCAGTTGCCGGAGCTGATTATATTGCTGAAGCAGCAAGTATTGTACAGCTTGCTGCACTCAATCTTGGTCGTACATCACAAGACTTTTTATTGTGGGCAACTCAGGAATTCAATGCATTTACACTAGCCAGCCCGTACGTGCAAATTAGCTCCATCATGCCTCAAAAACGCAATCCTGTGTCGATTGAGCATACACGTTCACTGCTATCAGCGGTCGTTGGTGATGCAAGTACGGTACTGCAAATGGTACATAATACACCGTTTGGTGATATCGTTGACACTGAGGATGATATGCAACCTTATTTATGGCGTGCCATCGATCGTTTAATAGGCATTTACAAATTATTTGGTTCCCTCGTAGTGACGATGGATGTAAACAAGAAAAAACTACGAGATCGTGCAGAAAATAGCTTTGCGAATGTAACAGAGCTTGCTGATACATTAGTACGCTCTGAAGGTATTTCTTTCCGCCAAGCACATAGTATTGTAAGTAAATGCATCAAAGTATTACTTGCTCATAATGAAGAATCACTCGCAAGCCTTACATGGGGGCTAGCAAATACACAATCCAAGCTGGTAACAGGCAAACCTTTAGTCATTTCTGAAGAAGATTTCTATCATACTTTAAAACCAGAGTTTTTCGTAGGTGTCCGAACATTGCTAGGAGGTCCCGCACCCGAAACAATGCAAGCATCACTTGAACGATCTAAGGCTTCTGCTCATAAACTATATGAATGGATTCAACTAAAAGAATCAACTATTGATGAAGCAGAAAAACAGTTAGTCGTGTTTTTAGAGGAATGGAATCAATGAACGATTGGTTACTAATTATTGATGGCGGGGCAACAAAAACGGCATGTGCAGTTGTGCATGCCGAAACCGGTGAGATTAAATACACGAAAACAGCTGGCGGATCCAACTATCAAGCAATTGGTGTTGACTCTGCTACAGAGATTTTACAAGCATTATTAACATTCGTACATGCATTTTTACAGGGACAAACGAACTCGGAAATTGCTGTAGCCACTTTTGCTATGGCAGGAATTGACTCTTCGAAGGACCATGCCGTAGTTAAAACCATGGTTCGTGAAGCAATTACAACATCACAGTTAAGTATAGAAACGCTTATTATTGAAAATGATGCAGAAGCGACATTATTAGGTGTTACTGCTGGACAAACAGGTGCCTTGCTTATTGCTGGAACTGGCGCCATTGCCTATGCATTTGATGGCAGGCGTATTGAACGCGCTGGAGGTTGGGGTCATCGCGCTGGAGATGAGGGTAGTGGTTACTGGTTAGGGCAAGAAGTCGTACGCGCAATTTTTCGTATGGAGGATGGGCGCGGTGAGCCGACAATATTAAAAAATGAAGTCTATAACTTTTTACGTGTTCAGGATGTTACGGAGCTTGCAGCGTGGTTATTCCGCCCAGCTTATACAAATGCTCAGCTTGCAAAAATGAGCGCATTTTTAGCCGATGCCGTTGCAAAAAAAGATTCTTGTGCCATTCAAATCTCCACGAGGGCTGCCCATGAACTAGTACTTCTGGCTTGTGCAGTGTTAAAAAAAATAAGCTATCAAGGAGAAGCCATAAACCTTTATTGTAATGGCGGTGCCATTAAGCATAACCCATTGATTTTAAAGATATTTTCACAGGACATGACGTCGATGTATCCACAAATCCAAATTTCGTTATGTCAGCATCAGCCAATTCATTATATTATTGAACGAACAAGAAGAGCATATGACAGTATGTGATGTCATATGCCCTTTATCATTCCCCTTAGCTTAGTATGCGAAAAACTAAATCAAGCTATAGTGCCATTTTCTTCAGTTCATCTGTCATGAAGTAAAGATAGCCATCCTTTACGAATAGATCCTTGGTTTCTTCACGATTCAATACTTGTTCACCACTACCATCAGGGCGAATTTTCGATAAATATGCGCCGTGTGAATAATTACTGTAGTATAACCAACCATCTGCATAAACAATATACTGTGCTCGTGAGCTTGTAATACGCTTCGATTTACCTGTAGAGATATCGAGCACATACAATTTATTGTCATCAGAGACATTGCTATAAAATAATTGTTGCCCTGTTTGTGCAGGAAAGTCAATATCATGGTAGTAGCTATAAATAGTACTCGTTGCTTTCGGATAATCAGCTGCAATCCATGTATGATCACGTGCCATTGTTCGATCATCAACTAAAAAGTATTGGTATCGTATAATACCCTTACGATCTGGCACTGGATCATTCCACGTTGTATCAAGGTGATACCATTGACCATTCAGTTTCACTAAGTTCCAAGCATGTCCTTCCTGTCCAACATAGCCGACAATATACTGCGTCTCGATACCAAGTTTTTGTAGCATTGCATGTGCTAGTAATGCATAACCCTGGCAAACACCACCACGCTCAGCTAACACTGTATATGCGCTATGTGGACTCGCTTTCGTATTATCAGTATAAGCGGTGTTTGATACGATATAATCATTGACCGCCTTCACTTTCTCTACATCAGTCTTCGCGCTCTTATTAAGAGTAGACACGATCTCTTGAACATTCATCTCCACATAAGCTGCTTGCTCAGGAGTCATTAAATAACTTTGTTCGCCGTAAATTGTGGCCTGTTTTTTTCCGTATTCATATCGAATAGAGTGTTTACTAATATGGCCATACACATAATCATCTCGTTTAATGGCACTGTCATAGGCCTCCTCTACTAGCTGCTCTATGCGTTGTGTGCTGCCTTTATATTGAATTTCGAATGTTGGTGAAAAACTACTGTAATAAGCATACATTGCATCTGCCAATTCTTTAGCATTCGTTACAACGAGCTTGGCTTCAGGTTTCAGCGCTGGTGCAGTCGTGGCCACTAACTCAGCTGCATCATTTCTATCTTCTATTGGGGTGGCTGTTTCGATTGAGGCATCTTCTGAAAGTTTTGCTGTGACATCCACGATTTTGTCTTTTGTTGCTAGAAGCATCGTTTGAATGTCATCGTTATTTGCCCATGTCTTGATTTGCTGCACTGTTGCTTTACCAGCCGTATATATAGGATCAATAAAAATAATTAAAATAACAATTATAGCTAATTTTTTCCACAAAATCCTCACCTCCAACCGTATTCCTACTTACATTATATACAAAAAAAGCACAAAGAACTCACATGGAAGCCCTTTTGTGCTTAGAAATTATGGATGATTTGTAAATGAGGCTTTGAAATCTTTACTCAGCAACTTTTTATCTATATATTAATCAATTTTCAGCTTTTGCTCTTTTGCATTAATCTTGTAAATTAAATTATTATCTCTAATCATTAAATCCGATACCGGTTGTTTCACTAGCACACCAGTCTTTAATGTTTTTAAATTCAGCTTCGTTAAGTACCCACCATTACTATAGTCGCTATAATAAAGATTGTCACCAACACCTGTAATATACAGTGCACGATTATCAATAACCTTTGTTTTCTTACCAGTCACTAAGTCAAGGTTATACAACTTGTCATTGTCCGCTGTATTACTAAAGTACAGCGTGTTATTGATCTGATATGCAAAATGTACATTTTGCATATAGCTATAGGCTGTACTTGTTGCAACAGGATAATCAGAAGCAATCCAAGAATGGTCTTTCTTTAACTGTGCATCCGTAACTAAAAAATAATCATACGAAGATGCGCCTATTCGGTTTGGTAATGGGTCATTCCATGTTGTATCTAAATGATACCACTTGCCATCAAGTTTCACCATATTCCAAGCATGGCCTTCACCACCGTTGACATAACCTACTACATACTGTGTTTCAATACCAGTTTGCTCTAACATTTTATATGCTAGTAATGCATAGCCTTGACATACCGCTTGCCCTTCCATTAATAATGCATATGCACTGTGAGGACTTGCTTTTGTTTTAGCTCCATATGTTGCATTCGAAACAATGTAATCATTAACAGCTTTTACTTTTTGGAATGATGTCATAGAAGGCTTTATAATCGTTTTTAATACTTGATCAACCTTCTTCTGTACCGTGGCTTCTTGTGTTTGATTCGTGAGATATTTCACTTTAAATGTCACGTTACCCTTGGTGTCTGAGGTAATAGAAACATTTTCCAAATGTCCACTCGCATAGGTTGCCTGTTTCTGCGCTTTTTCTAATGCCAGCATAATATTTTTATTGAAATCAGCCATTGGCCCACTATATGTAACTTTAATTTCCGTAGAAAAGTTATTCATCTGTTGTGCTACTTCATTTATGAGGTTATCCCAAGCAGTTACCTTTGAGCTGGACATTACATTGTAAGCACTTTTAGGGGAAGTCTCGACTGTATCGATTTTTGCATTTTGTGCATAAGCAGCTGTTGGGCTTAACAACAATACTGCGACACCACTTAGCAACCATTTTTTCATAATAATTTCTCCTTCCCATTTATAATTATTCTTATAATAATTATAAAGGAAAAAGTAACTATAAATCTATCGTACAAGTTCACTACATATGACTTTTTTCCAAAATTATATATTTATGAATATAGGTGTTTAAGCTCACTTTCACAACATTGATACTAAAGTACATCATTTTTCTGCACAAAATAAAAAAACCCACCATTTGCAGTGAGTTCTCTCTTTTATATTAATGTTAGCGGTTGATGATGCTTACGATGCCGGCCTCAAAAATTTAACGGCTTTTTACAACTAAATTTACAGCTTCTTGAATTACTTCATTCATTTTTTCGCCGTCACCTTCAGCATTTTGTACACATTCTAGAAGATTCGTACTAACGATTACGCCAACTGTACGGTCGACAGCTGAACGTACCGCTGATAGTTGTGTAATTACCGCCTTACAATCCTTTTCTTCGTCCATCATTTTTAAAATACCGCGTAACTGACCTTCCATCCGCTTTACACGATTTTTCACTTGATCTGAATATTCCACATTCATTCCCCCTTCTTTTTATACTCGCTACGTTCCATTGAGTAATTATCATTTTTATCCTAGCCCAATTGGTCGAAAATACACCTGTAATGTTACTTTCTCCTTGGTTTTAAATAATTCAAAAGCATTTTTGCAATAACTGTACTTGCATTGATAACTTCATCATACTGAATGACTGAGTTTTTCTTCAAGCGTAGCTGACCAATTTCTACTTCAAAAATTGGACATTTTCTTTTAAGTGCAGTTATCAGCATATTTGTATCGTACTCAAAGCGATCACCTTTCACTTCCATTAGCCATGGCAACTCTTCTATCGATATGTAACGTAAACCAGTTTGTGTATCCATGAGTTTTCTATGAAAAAGCAACTCAAAAAACAGGCTTGTCGCACGATTACCCCAATATGAGGCAAACGTACTATCGGTCGAATGAAAATTACGTACTCCTAGCACAATTCCTTCAGAAAATACCTTGGTCATCGTTAAAACTAGTTTCACATCGTGTAAGGTATGCTGACCATGTGCACCTAAAGTTATAACACCTTGAAAACGACCTTTTTGCGCCCAGGCATAAGCAAAGGCTGTTTTTAATGCGCCACCTTTCCCAATATTCAGGTCATGCTGCAATACTCGACAATTATCAATAGTTTTCAATTCATCAAAAATACCGGCATATTTTTGATCACTGCCATCATTTACTATAATAATTTGTGTGATTGTAGTGGCTAATAGTTGATGCACATAGGTTACAAACGATTGTTGCGGATTATATGCTGGAATAATAGCTGCAATATTTTTCATCACTCAATCCCCCAAATGGCTATAAACTAACCCTTATATCAAATAGTATCATGTAACGAGGACAATTCAACTGATGAAACCCTTTGAATAATATTAATAACTTCATTATCTTCCCGATAAATGAAAAAAGAGACTGTTTTCGTCATTTATTGAAGTAGGGGTGAGTACTATCGTCATACAATATGAAATACTACGTGAACAATGTAAAAAATTGCATGCATTGTCCCTCACAAATTTAGCTAAAAATTTACAAGGTGCTAGTACATCGACAGTAACAAAACCGGCCGTGTCCTTGCAAAAGTCACGGCTTGTACTCGAGGAGATTTTATACGAGATTTATAAGCTAGAAATGCATGCCGAACCCAAGCAAAAAAGTATTCGAGCATTCATGAATAATCGCAGCTTTATAGCGAAAATTCACCCCCGACGCATTTATTTATTAATGAATCTTGTCCGAAAAATGACAATTATTAATAGTAATAGCATTGTTGAAGCGAAGGCAGCAAAAATTGTTCTCGACTATATTAGTGATATTATTGAATGGTTTATCAATCATTATGATTGTAGTTTTAAAGCTACTATATCCGCACGAAAAGGTTCTCTATTTGAAGATATGATGCCCCCGTTTGACATTAATATCCTCCTTCAGGAAGACCAACCAACAGATGACTACGAATATGCTGCCAATTGGTTTGAATTAGCAGCAAACGAGGGCAATGCCAGCGCACAATACAATTTAGCTGTCCTTTATAATCACGGACGTGGTGTAAAGAGAGACTATAAAATTGCAAGAATGTGGTATGAAAAAGCTGCGGCTCAACAGGATGCAAACGCCCTTTATAGCTTAGGTGTCCTCTATCATTTAGGGCAAGGGGTAGCCCAAAATTATGATGAAGCTGCACATCAATATAAAGCTGCGGCTGATTTAGGTAATGCCGATGCACAATACAATCTCGGCGTACTTTACAATCAAGGACTTGGCATGCCTATTAATTTTTCCGAGGCTGCTAAGTGGTATGTTTTAGCTGCAAACCAAGGGAATACAAGTGCTCAAAACAATCTCGGCTTTCTCTATCATAACGGAACTGGTGTAGCACAAAGTTTTGAAGAAGCTATAGCCTGTTTTGAAATGGCTGCATTAGCTGGCGATGCAAGTGCACAGTACAATCTAGGCTATATGTATATAAAGGGACGTGGGATTGCACAAGATTTTCACGAAGCCGCAAGATGGTTCCACTTAGCTGCATTACAAGATCATACTAATGCTGAGTTTCAATTGGCCATGCTATACAACACAGGGCAAGGATTACAACAGGATTCTGTCGAAGCTTTAAAATGGTTTAAACTTGCGGCGCATAAAGGACATATTAATGCGCAGTATTGCCTTGGTGTACTATATGAAAAAGAAAAAAATAGTACACGTGCTGAGAAATGGCTACAGCTCGCTGCTAATAATGGTCATATTAATGCAGGCTATGAACTTGGGCGCCTTTATGTAAATCAACTTCAGCAACCTGAAAAAGCGTTACACTACTTTAAAGTAGCGGCAGAAAAAGGCTATCTGGAAGCTCAATTTCAGCTAGGATTGTTATATGCAACTGGTGATGGTATCACACTAAACTATCCTGAAGCTGTTAAATGGTGGCGTGCTGCTACAGACCAATCACATATACGCGCTGAATATCAGCTAGGGTTGTTATATGAGCAAGGACTAGGCATCACACAGGATTTAGATGAGGCACGGCGTTGTTACCGACTAGCGGCTATACAAGGACATGCGGGCGCACAATATCAACTTGGTAATTTATATGACAAGGGGGTAGGTGTCGAGCAAGACTACACGGAAGCAGCAAAATGGATCGAACAGGCTGCAGCCAAAGGACATACTAAAGCACAATTCCAGCTTGCTCAAATGCATAGTCACGGACAAGGCGTACCAAAGGATTTTGCAAAGGCTGCTCAGCTTTATCGACTGGCTGCCACTCAAGGTCACCAAAAAGCACAATTCCAGCTTGGTATGCTCTACAAAAAAGGCCAAGGCGTTGCACAGGATTATAGCGAGGCAACACGCTGGCTAAAAAAATCGCTAGAAAAATTACAGTAATTAATGATTGCAGGCATAAATGCGCCCAGATTTTAAATTGTGTTCTCACAATTCAAAATCTGGGCTTTTGTAGGTGAATTTTAATTAAGCTAAAACTTTTTTATCATCAGTTTTATAAAAGCTTCTGCCGCTTTACTTAAGTATCTATCATTACGGTATCAAGTTCGCATATTGGCGCGTTTTCAATAATATAGCCACCTTAATTTCGATCATAGCGGGTGTCTTCTTCCTGAATGAAACAATCGAGGTATATCATATTATTGGTACCTTTATCATACTAGTCGGCGTGACGGGAACGATTTACTGCAAAAAAATAAAAAAAGACAGTTGAAGATAGTTTGCTACATTGAAGCTACGATAAGAAGACTTGGGTATGCAGAATATGCCGTCGAAGTCATCTTTTTAGTATCCATTGCTTTCTTGAATACGCTTCTAATTGTCATCTTTAATGTTCGTTAAAAATCAATTTACTCCCACTTAAAAAGAACAGAGAAACCCCGAATAGGGCAACTTTGATATGTTCCCCATTAGGTCTACGGGGAGCATATTCAGTTTCCACTATTCGAGGTTCCGTTCATTCCTCAACTAGCAAGGGTATTTCATTAATGTTTCATTTCTTCTTTTTGATTAATCATAAATGTTACCACAATAAATAATGCAAAACTAATTAATAAAGTTGTCCCACCTACAATAAAGAAAATCATTGTAAATGTATTACTAAAATGAAATGGATTGATATTGTAGAACCACATACCTAATGTTAAACCAAAAACACCGAAAATTGCCGTCCAACCATGTGCTGCGACTAATTTTTTAGATTTCACTTTGAAAGCACGGTAGAAAATTCCCCAAGCAAACATACTTAACCATCCGACAAGTAAAATGTGT
Source organism: Lysinibacillus sp. NPDC048646 (assembly GCF_050272295.1). NCBI lineage: Bacteria > Bacillati > Bacillota > Bacilli > Caryophanales > Bacillaceae > Lysinibacillus > Lysinibacillus sp. NPDC048646. Next base: position 11,329 of record NZ_JBNNLZ010000011.1, on the reverse strand, counting down.
GCATGTATTGGTCGATACTCATAGCTACCTGAACCTGACATATGTGAACCTAAGTACGTACCTAATAATGCAAAAATAGCAGCCAGTCGTATAAGGCGTAAACTCCATTGTTGTTCCATACGATAATTCCTCCTAAGTTTTCTTCAACTTACTTAGAAGTTTACCGAGTGAATATGAACTTTACATGAACTCTTCATTACAATTTTGGCAAGCAAATTCGGACCTTTGTACCCGAATGAAGAGTACTCTCCATCTGTACTTCGCCCCCATGCAACTCAGCAATTTGCTTAACAATTGCTAAGCCAAGACCAGTTCCCTGTTTTGTTCTTGATTCATCAGCTCGATAAAAACGATCATATACCTTTTCCAATTGCTCTGCTGTCATACCAATGCCACTATCCTGGATTTGAACTTCGATAAAAGCCCCATGTTCTTGCAAATGAATATGGATTTCTCCACCTTCAACATTATATTTAATGGCATTTGTCAATAAATTATCCCATACATTCTGCAATAGCCCAGCATCTCCATCATACATAACAGCATCTAGCTGATACGTTAACTGCACACTGGCTTCCTCTAGCTGCCAACGGTATTTACGCACCGTATCCTTCAATTGTTCGTCCACACGATATGGTTCACGTTTCAATAACCTTGTTGATTGGTCGAGGGAGGTCAGCAATAGTAATTGCTTCGTCAATATCGAAAGCCGCTTCGTTTCTAACTCAATAATCGTAGCGTATTCCTGTCGTTCCTTTTCTGAAAGCAGGGGATTTTTCAGCAAATCCACATAGCCTTGAATATTTAATAATGGTGATTGAAAATCATGAGATACATTGCTAATAAATTCCTTGCGGATCCTATCATTTTCCTGTAATTTCCCCGTCATCACATTAAAGCTATCAGCCAGTTGCCCAATTTCATCCGCACGCTCTATCTCTAGCAACGTATCGAACTTCTCATGTGCAAGCCGATGTGTCGCCTCTGTTAATTGTGTAATAGGACGAATTAACGCCTTTGCAAAAAGTAGCATGGCTAGCAAGCTCAATACTGCCATAACAAGAATTAAACCACCTAGTATTGTATGCACCTCTGAAAACAATAGGCGAATATCCGGTCGAATAAACAATGCATATTGCTCATTTTCATACGTAAAAGGCACCCCTATTGTGTTAATCAGTTCATTGGCAAAAAAGCCCGTCACAAAAGTCTCCTTCGGAAAATCACGCATACCGTGATAAATTCCTCCGTCTAATACACGCTGAATAACACTGGATGACAACGTTTTCTCTCGATATTCTCCACCGTAATAACGACCATCTTCGCCGGTTGTGACATAAATTTGATAACCAATTTCTCCGAGGGTCGTTAGATAATTATCTAAATCTCCCGGGGTAGCTGACTCGATATATGCTGCAATATCTGTCGCAATGTTAACATTCTTTGTATCATTTTGTTCCTTCGTCACTTGATGATAATAAGTATTTGTCATTAAAAAACCCATACACAAACTGCCAATCATGATGAGCATGGTCGTAACAACAAATTTACTATATAACGTTTTAATCATGCTACAACCTCTAGTTTATAGCCTACGCCACGTACTGTTGTAATCTCCACCTTTGTATCATACCGATGTAATCGCTCACGAATCCTCTTCACATGTGTGTTTAGCGTCTGTTCATCTCCATCATAATCATAGCCCCAAACTTGTTCCATTATCATACTACGTGTAAATACCTGATTCGGGCGTGACGCTAGAAGTGCTAATAATTCAAATTCTTTTAATGGCAAAATAAGTGTGTCTTCACCAATACCAACCTCAAAGCTTCTACGATCAATTATCAGTTTTCCAATTTGGACAGTCCCCTGATTTTTCTTATCAAGTCTACGCAAAATTGCTGCTATGCGAAATAGTAGCTCTTTTGGTTCAAACGGTTTGACTACATAGTCATCCGAGCCTGCCAAAAAACCACGTTCTTTGTCTTCAAGCTCGCCCTTTGCCGTTAATAACAATACCGGTATGTCATAATCCTGACTCAATGTTTCCGTGAGTGTAAAACCATCCATACCTGGCATCATTACATCCACTACAGCCAGATCAGGCAAATTTGCCTCAAGCAATTGTAACGCCTGTTCTCCATTTTCTGCCCGTAATACCTGATAGCCTTCACGTGTTAAATAAATATTGATTAATTGTAAAATATGCACATCATCATCAACAACTAAAATCTTCACTCATTCTTACCTCCATTCAAAAAGGGGCCACTACCAAGTGTAGTAACCCCTTTATTTTATAATGAAAATATAGAAATCAACAATAATATAACTAATGGTAATACAATTACGATATAGCCCCGTGGATTCGCCAAATTCATTGTCCATCCGACACCAAAGCGTTTCTCTACAAAAACGGATGGGTCCTGGGAATTCATATAAATCAGTCCACCCTTCCAATAACGATCCTCATCCACATCCATTACTTCTGACACTACATTGTCTACATAACTCAGTCTCAACTGACGTTTCTTCCATACGTAAAGAAGTAGTGAACCCAACACCAGTACCAGAAAAGCAATAAACACTGGTAATAATTTTTTCCCTTCAGCTATCGAAGGGTAAATATTACTTAGCTGCAATACTGTCAATAATACAGTTAGTGCATAGCTTAATAGCATAATGTACCAGCTCATATATTTTCGTGTTTTTAACTGATCTTCTAAAGACTCCTCTTGGCGATTGACAGCTAATTTTATCGCTGAATTCTTAACGGAATCCGCAATGCCCCACATCATACACTGCATCATCAGCATAATAAGCGGTAGAGAAATCACACTAAAATACGTTTTCCTTTTCCAAGTATCGACCTCTCCGGTAGGACCCCAATGCACGGCAATAGCATTTGGTATTTGGTCATAATGCAGCCATGTGAATATTATTAAAAATATAGTCACCCCTATAGGTACCATATAGAATGTCCAAGGGAGCATTTCATCACGACTATGAGCAGTTAAATCCACTGCACGCACTTGCTTTAAATTCATCCCCCAGTGCTCACCCTTTTTCAATTTAGTGATCTTCTGGTGATTCAACCAGTACAGCACCATACTCACTGCAAGCATTCCAAATAAAATTACAAGTAAGAGAGTACCTTGTGCGATTTCTGAAGGCGCAAACATCCAATTTATAACGAGCAATATGACTAAGAATACTACACCAGTAATCCCCACTATTTGTGCATAACGCTTTTTCACAATACTTAATGTTGGATGTTTTACATGTTGTTCAGGTACCGTTACACCGAATACAATTGTCTCTCGCACTAAATATGGCACAAATACTTGCAAAGCCAATGTCATAATATACGAAATTGTAAAAACAGCTAGTAGCATCTTGCTACACTCCTTCTGCCGGCATTTGTAAATCAGCAAAGACCTTTTTCATCATACACTCAATTTGGTCTACAGTGGCACCAAGCACCATTCCCTCCGCCACAAGAGGCTTTAGATTTTTCTCAATTTGTTGTAATTGCCCAGGTGTTAATGCGCGTTCCTCCGCTGAACGAATAATTGCCCCCGATTTTGCACGAATCGTTAAAATACCTTTCGCCTCTAGCTCATGATAACTTTTATTCACTGTATGCATATTAACACCTAAGTCAGCCGCTAAATTACGTACCGATGGCAATGTATCACCTGGCTTCATTTTTCCTCTTGCAATCCCTTCAATAATTTGCCGTGTTACCTGCTCATAAATTGGCACGTCCGACTGTGGCTCTATTTGAATTAACATTCTTATCAGCTCCATGTTTGTTATACAAATAATATAACAAATAGATGTCACAATTGCATTGAAATGAACAGCTGATAAACATGAGCTATCCGCCATAATAAAGAAAAAAACTAGAAAATGGTAAGATAAATGATTTGGCGTCGATTTATTGGGACTAGTTCCCTTAGCAGGTTCATAAAGAACTTTTTATTGTTTCTATAAATTTTTGTACAAGTAAGCTATGTTTTTCATCCTTTCTTGTACAAATTGCGATTTTATGTTTAATAGCTACATGTTCGACATAAACTCTCGCCAATTTACCACTATCTACATATTCGCGAACGGCTAACGATGAAATAAAATTTGCACCATAACCAGCCATTACCGAACGAATGGTTTCATTAATTCCGTTAAATTGCAGGGCAATTTTTGGAGGTTTTACTTGATACGTTTGGCATAAAGAAAAAAGGTGTTCCCTCATCGAACTTCCTTCTTCACGCATAATAAATGGTTCTTTCACCATATCAGCTAATGAAATGACTTGATTGGCATAAGGGTGATCTGCAGATACAACAAACCAAAGTTCATCTTCAAATAGCTCTTCCCATGTTACTTTTTCGGATCTTTCTGACACCCCGCCTCCGTAAATAGCAATATCAGCTTTATAATGCATTAGTTGTTCTAACGCATCCTTCGTATTAGTAGTTGTAATAATTAAATTTACATCCTCATTCGCACCTTTAAACGTGGTTGCCCATTTAGGAATTAAAAAATTCGCTGGTAAATAAGTAGCAACAAGATGGATTGTTCCTGCCTTGGCAAGCCGATAATCCTCAATAAATGATTCAATATGCTTTTCAAGCGAAACAAGTTTTTGTGCTTTTTCAGCTAAAGCTGCCCCGAATTCAGTTAACACAACGCCTCGCCCCTGTTGCTTAAATAATGGAACTCCAATTTCATGTTCAAATTTTTTAATTTGGCTAGAAACAGCAGGTTGACTAATACACATCAATTCAGCTGCTTTTGTAAAACTCCCTGTTATCGCTACTTGATAAAATAATTTTAAGCCATGTATATTCATGTTTTCACCTCTACCCATAACAAATAGTTATGAATGAATAATAATAATATATTTTTATTATGATTCATTCTATCATACACTTTTGTTGCAAGAACAAAAACACAATAGAAAAGAGGGCACTGTTATGTTGAATAACGTTTGGAAATATGTGGATGAATACTTTATAGATAAACTAATACCGTTTGATGAAACACTTGAAGGAGTATTACAAACGAATAGAGAGGCTGGCATTCCAGAAATTGATGTCTCACCAACACAAGGTAAACTTCTATATCTACTAGCTAAAATCAAAGGAGCTAAAAATATTCTAGAAATTGGCACCCTTGGTGGTTATAGTAGTATATGGTTTGCGCGTGCTCTCCCTGAAACAGGTAAAGTATATACGCTTGAAATTGAACCAGAGTATGCGAAAATAGCTGAACAAAATATTCAAAAGGCAGGTTGCGCAAATAAAGTTGAAGTGATCGTAGGAAAAGCATTGGATACTTTACCTACCCTAAAAGATAAATGCCCTTTGTTTGATTTAATTTTTATTGATGCAGATAAGCCCAATAATCCACAATACTTGAAATGGGCATTGGAATTAGCGAATCATGGGGCACTTATAATCGGTGATAATGTCGTTCGTAACGGGGAAGTGATTGACGAAAAAAGTAAAGATGAACGCGTACAAGGTATACGTCAATTTATGGATTTATTAGAAAATGAACCTCGCATCGAATCTACAGCCATTCAAACAGTTGGTAACAAAGGATACGATGGCTTTGTAATAAGTATTGTAAATTAGCTCACATCGCGAAAATCATGTTATAGACTAGACATCAACTTTTCTTTCGATGAGTCACAGTAACCAAATATAGAATGTTCCCAGTAAAAAAGCTGTGTCACAATTAGTTGGACACAGCTTTCTTATATCTATTTCGTAGTAACTGCCAATTCCTCTTTTAATCGGAAAATAGCCTTTTCTACATCTACTACTTTTCCTAATTCATTTAGTGATTCACCGATTAACTTTACTGCTTCTTCAAGCATCACTGGCGTGGTGTTCCCCATATGCCCAATGCGGAATGCCTTGCCAGCTAAATGTGCTAATGAACCTGCTACTATCACACCTTTTTCCGCTAAATTTGCGCGGAATTTTCCGTCCTCTATCCCTGTTGGATACAACAAGCAACTCAGCGTGGGTGCAGCTACCGCTTCTTCTGCGAGTGCTTCCATCCCATACGTAGATAAAGCCGCCCGCACTGCACGGCCATATGAAATATGACGGGCCTCTCGCTTCGTAATACCTTCATCTAAGACAATGTTCATCGCCACATCATACGCATAAATTAAATTAACAGGCGGTGTTGCAAAGTATTTTCCAGGGTCATTCATTACCGGAATCCAGTTTGTAATATCACTATAATACGCAGGAATAGTCCCTAATGCCTGACGTGCCTTTAAAGCTGATTGGTTGAAGGCAATTATGGCTAAACCTGGTGGTACACCAATGGCCTTTTGTGAACCAGTTAACACTACATCTAATTTGTAGTCCGGATGACCGAATTCTTTGCTCATATTTTCATCAAGCGCTGCCGTTGCGACAACGCCGTCTAATATTACAAGTGCACCTGTTTTTTTTATGATTGGCACTAATGCATCTAAATCTGATACTACACCTGTAGATGTATCTGCATGCGTAATTGTTACAGCCTTAAAATGGCCCTCTGCTAATTTTGCCTCAACTGCCGATACCTCAACTTGTTTACCCCATTCTGCTTGAAGCACCTCAACATTGATACCATATGCAGTTGCTAGTGGTGTAAAACGATCACCAAAGTAACCATGGCTAATTACAAGAATATTTTCGCAGCTACCCACTGTATTGACAATTGCCATCTCCATTGCTAATGTTCCAGACCCAGCTATTATAAAAACCTCGCCATCCGTTTGAAACAGTTCCTTAGTTTTTTCTAATGCATTTTTATAAATGCTAACGAAACGCGGATCTGTATGACCTCTCGTTTCATTTGCTAATGCATCGTATATTTCATCTACTACTGGTGTTGGTCCAGGAACTAGCAACATTTCTTTATTACGCATCTCTTTTCCCCCTTATGTTATACGTGCTCCATTCTCATATGTTTCTTCAATAAATATCTTAATATCCTCTAAATTATATAAAAAATGCCCTATGAGCTCCCCATCTAAGCTCACAAGACATCTTTCATCCCTTTTTAAATCTCTTTACTTATAATTTATAAGTAGACCCCTTTTATTGAAACTATGCTCATTTTCTTTCGGTAAGGAACGAGGGAACAGACCCCGCTCGTTACATCAGTGATATAAAGTGGACTGCATTCGAGTTCAGCCCATTGTACTAAAGTTGGACATGTTCGTTAGTAGATTCACATCAATTAATTTAGTCTTTCATAGCCTGGAAGTGTCAAGAATTCCACGAATTCATCTTGCTCAATTAAAGATTTAAACAGTTCAGCAGCTTCATCATAGCGACCACTGTTATAAGCCTGCTCCCCAACAGCCTCTTTAATTTTCACAAGCTCCTCTTCCAAGATTTCTAGCACAAATGCTAGTGTAATACCACGTCCGTCATCTAAAATACCTTTTGGGTGACGGATCCATTGCCAAACTTGTGTACGAGAAATTTCTGCTGTCGCAGCATCCTCCATCAGATTATTAATCGGTGCGGCACCATTGCCTCGTAACCAAGAAGCAATATACTGAACCCCTACACTACAGTTAATACGAAGACCTTCAATTGTAATTGTACCTTCTGGAACAGCTACTAAATCTTCTGCAGTCACGCTTACATCCTCACGCTTTTTATCGATTTGGTTTGGCGTTTTCATAATTGCATCAAACTGCTCCATTGCTGTTGCAACCATGCCTGGATGTGCTACCCAAGTACCATCATGACCATCGGTTGCTTCACGACGCTTATCTTCAGCAACCTTCGCAAATGCTACTGCATTGGCCTCATCATCACCTTTAATCGGTATTTGCGCTGCCATACCACCCATCGCAGGTGCGTTGCGTTTGTGGCATGTTTGAATACATAAAGAAGTATAAGCTTTCATGAAAGGTACCGTCATCGTTACCTGACCACGATCAGGTAAAATCACATCAGGTTGATTGCGTAAACGTTTGATATAGCTGAAAATATAATCCCATCGTCCACAGTTCAGACCAGCTGAATGTTCACGTAGCTCATATAAAATTTCATCCATTTCAAAAGCAGCTAAAATTGTTTCGATTAAAACTGTTGCCTTAATCGTGCCTTGCGGAATGCCGATGTATTCTTGTGCAAAGATGAATACATCATTCCATAAGCGAGCCTCTAAATGACTTTCAAGCTTCGGAAGATAGAAGTAAGGACCTGTACCTTTTGCCAGTGCATTTTTTGCATTATGGAATAGATATAGACCAAAGTCAAAGAAGCTACCAGATATCGGTTCACCGTCTACTTGCACATTCTTTTCAAGTAAATGTAGACCACGTGGACGTACTAATAAAACGGCTGTTTCTTCGTTCAATTTATATGTTTTACCATTTGACTCTTGTGTAAATTCAATTGTCTTATTAATAGCATCACGCATATTAATTTGACCGCCAATCATGTTTTCCCATGTCGGTGAAGATGCATCTTCAAAGCAAGCCATAAACATTCTTGCACCAGAATTTAACGCATTAATAACCATTTTACGTTCAACTGGCCCTGTTATTTCTACACGACGATCCTGTAAATCTGCAGGAAGTTGTGCAATTGACCAATCTCCCTCACGAATTGTCTTAGTCTCTGATAAAAAGTCGAGTTTTTCACCAGCATCAAGACGTTTTTGACGTTCTTGGCGAACATCTAAAAGTTCTTTACGACGAGCATCAAATTTTTCATGCAGGGCAAGAACAAACTCAAGGGCTTCCGGTGTCAAGATTTCTTTTGTTTGTTCATTTTGTTCCCCAACAATTTTAAGCTTACCTGTAGTTGCTTGTTCCATCAGTAGTTTCCCCCACCTCTTGCGATTTTAAGTGCAGTTCTCCCCCGCTTAGGAGGTGCGGAGGAAACTGAGCTATGATTATGAATTTAGGATTCGATGTACTTTTCTATCTTATACGAACTGTTCTGTTTCTGTAGAACCAGCCATAGCAGTTGTTGAAGATGTACCACCTGAGATAACTTGTGATACATCATCAAAGTAACCAGTACCCACTTCACGTTGGTGACGAGTAGCTGTATAACCTTTTGATTCAGAAGCAAACTCAGCTTGTTGTAGCTTAGAATATGCAGCCATTCCGTTATCTTTATAGTCATGTGCAAGCTCAAACATAGCGTGGTTTAGAGCATGGAAGCCAGCTAGTGTTACAAATTGGAATTTATAACCTAACTTACCAAGTTCACGTTGGTATTCAGCAATTTCTTCTTCTGAAAGATTAGCCTTCCAGTTGAATGAAGGTGAGCAGTTGTATGCAAGCATTTTTCCTGGGAATTCAGCATGGATTGCTGTTGCAAATTCACGCGCTTCTTCAAGTGATGGTTTAGAAGTTTCGCACCAGATTAAATCAGCATATGGTGCATAAGCTAAACCACGAGCAATCGCTTGCTTAATACCTGGTTTTGTACAGAAGAATCCTTCTGGTGTACGTTCGCCAGTGATAAATTCAGCATCACGTGGATCAATATCAGACGTTACCATATCAGCAGCATCCGCATCTGTACGTGCGATTAAAATTGTATCAACGCCCATCACGTCTGTTGCAAGACGAGCAGCGATTAAGTTGCGAACAGCATTTTGTGTCGGTAGTAATACTTTACCTCCTAAGTGTCCACATTTTTTCTCAGAAGCTAATTGGTCTTCTAAGTGAACACCAGCAGCACCTGCTTCAATCATCCCTTTTACAAGCTCGAATACATTTAGAGGTCCACCGAAACCTGCTTCAGCATCTGCTACGATTGGTGCGAACCAATCAAAATTGTCTACACGACCTTCAGCATGGTCAATTTGATCAGCACGTTGTAATGCTTGATTAATACGTTTTACTACAGCCGGTACAGAGTTTGCTGGATATAATGATTGGTCAGGGTACATTTGACCAGAAAGGTTAGCGTCAGCAGCCACTTGCCAACCTGATAAGTAGATTGCTTGTAATCCTGCTTTAACTTGTTGAACCGCTTGGTTCCCAGTTAAAGCACCTAATGCATTGATGAATGGCTCTTCATGTAAAGAGTTCCAAAGTCGTGAAGCACCTTTAGTTGCAAGAGTTTGTTCAATTACAACAGAACCCTGTAATTTTACTACTTCTTCAGCCGTATATGCGCGTTCAATACCCGCCCAACGTGGGTTTTCTGCCCATTGTTTTTCTAAAGTTTGGATTTTTTCTTGACGTGTTGACATATTGAAATTCCACCTTCCCCTTTGTGTACAATATACTCTGTTAAAAAACTTTTAAACATCTGTTCCATAACAGGTTTATTTGTTGTAGATTAATATATAACAGAACATCTGAATTTTCACTATTTTTAGATAAAAGGCCGAATTTTTATGATGAAACCACTTTTTTCTGCGACGAAATTTGGTAAACTGTTTACAAACAAGGGGGTTATTCACAATGAATGTTGAGCACAATTTATCACCAAAAGATATTTCACAACAGTTTATTACGATGTTAAAAGACTGGATTCCATCCAATTCATCAATCGCTATTGCTGTTCAAAACACTTATATCTATTTTCATTCTGGCCATCAAAATATTCATTTGGAGGTAGGACAGCAAGTTCAACCTGGTAGTATTGCAGAGAAGGTATTAAACACTAAAAAACGGACAGATGCCATTTTAGATAATTCTCTTTTTGATATTCCTTACTACGGGATAGGTTATCCGATTCATATTCAAGATGTTCCAGCAGCACTTGTAGTAGTGTTACCTTCAACCTTCTCTGTTCAGAAATTAGAACCTTTTCAATTTTTAACTGGCAAACAGGATGAAGATTGGAATCCTGTTGCAATTGAAAAAATATCCCACATCGAAAGTCTTCAGAAAAAAACGTGGTTTTATGTAGAGGGGGAACAGTTTAAAACAAGCATTACACTAAAAGAATTACAAATGCGTCTACCGTCATTCTTTATTCGCATTCACAGATCCTATATTGTTAATATTCATTTTATAAAAAAAATGTCACGTGATCTCACTTCAAATTTTATTGTCACGTTAAAAGATGGAAGTGAATTGCCGGTCAGCCAATCCTATATCAATACTCTCCGCAATGCCCTTGAATTTTAAAGATATAATATAAAAACAGCTGCTCCATGAATTTTCATTCATAAGGGCAGCTGTTTTTTGTAATATAATAAAAGCCTGAGATTTAACTCTCAGGCTTTTTGTGTGCCTAGCGACGTCCTACTCTCACAGGGGGAAGCCCCCAACTACCATCGGCGCTAAAGAGCTTAACTTCCGTGTTCGGTATGGGAACGGGTGTGA